>NZ_JBFBAO010000230.1:0-11392 GCF_040682255.1 Micromonospora sp. NPDC051296
CGGGTGACCGGCCAACCGCACGGTCGCCCGGTTGGCGCCGAGATCCAGCCGGACCGTCGCGACGGTCGCGAAGATCTCCTGAAGCCGGCGCTCACTCATCAACACCTGCTCCAGCGCGGGCAGCACCTCGTCGTCCGGCACCCCGGCGAGGACCAACGCCCGCCAGGCCACCCGCAGCTCGACGCCGAGCGCCGCCTCGTCCACCCCGTGCCCGCACACGTCGCCGACGATCAGGTCGACCCGGTCGGGGCGGGTCTGCACCACGTCGTAGAAGTCCCCGCCGATCAGGGCGGCGTGCCGGCCCGGCCGGTAGAAGGTGTGCACCGCGATCTGCTCGGTCGACATCAGCGGCTGGGGCAGCAGGCCGCGCTCCAACCGCGCCGACTCGGCCTGCCGCAGCTCCACCTCGCGCAGCCGGCGGGCATTCTCGTCGGCCCGCTTGCGCTCCACCGCGTAACGCAGCGCCCGGGTCAGCAACACCCCGTCCACCTGGCCCTTGACCAGATAGTCCTGCGCACCCTCGGCGACCGCCACGACGCCCAGGTGCTCGTCGGAGCGGCCGGTCAGCACGCAGACCGCCGCGCTGCCGGACATCTCCAGCACCCGCCGTAGGCCGTCCAGCCCCTGGGCGTCGGGCAGACCCAGGTCGAGCAGGACGCAGTCCACGCCGGCGATCCGCTGGCGGGCCTCGCTCAGGCTGGTGGCGACCAACAGCTCGATCGCCGAATTCGTCTCGGCCAGCAGCTCACCGACGAGGAACGCATCGCCCTCGTCGTCCTCGACCAGCAGCACCCGCAGCCGCTCGCCGGGCGGCAGGTTGGGATTGCCACCCAGCCCTCCCTGCGGGTACGGCCACGACACGACGGAGGGACCGGTGAGACCGGCCCCCCGGTGCGGCCGGGTCGCCGCCGCGACGGGCGGGAGATCGCTGGTGATGTCGGGCTCCTTCCGAGTGCCCTGCTGATCCTGTATTAGACAACGTTCGCACACAACACACCGGGGTGCCCTGAGCCGACATGGAGGATGATGTGCACCCCAGGTCCCACCCCCAAGGAGCCACCGTGGGCGCATCCCCCAGCCCCGCCGCCGACCGCGCCTTCTGCCGGCCGCCCCGACGCCCCCTCGCCGCGCTGGCAGCGCTCGTCGCGCTCCTCGCGGTCGGCGCGGGCGCGCTGCTCGACCTGCGCCCGCCGGCGCCACGGCCAGCCGACGCGCCCGCCGGAGAGTTCAGCGCCGGTCGCGCGTACCCGCACGTCCAGCACGTCGCCGGGCGTACGCACGTCGCCGGCAGCCCGGCCAACGACGCGGTCCGCGCCCACCTGGAGGCCGTACTGCGCGGCCTCGGCCTGGAGACCGAGGTGCAGGACACCGTCGCCGAGGAGGCCGGCCAGCTCAGCGGCGCGGCGGGCGGCACCACCCTGGCCCGGGTCCGCAACGTGGTGGCCCGGCTGTCCGGCACCGAGCCCACCGGCACGGTCTTCCTGGTCGCCCACTACGACGCGGTGCAGACCGGCCCGGGCGGCAACGACGACGGCGCCGGCGTCGCCACCATCCTGGAGGTGGCCCGCGCGCTGACCAACGGCCCCCGGCCCCGCAACGACGTCGTGTTCGTGCTCACCGACGCCGAGGAGGCGTGCCTGTGCGGGGCCTCCGCGTTCGCCGCCGACCATCCGCTGGCCGCCGGTAAGGGAGTGGTGCTCAACCTGGAGGCGCGCGGCCGTACCGGGCCGGTGATCATGTTCGAGACCTCGCCGGAGAACGCCGCGCTGGTCGACGTGTTCGGCCGCGCCGCGCCGCACCCGGTGGGCACCTCGTTCGCGGTGGAGGTCTACCGCGCGCTGCCCAACGACACCGACTTCACCGCCTTCCTCGACGAAGGGTTCGTCGGGCTGAACTCGGCGTACCTCGACGGCGGGGCGATCTACCACACCCCGCTGGACACCCCGGCCTCGATGGACCGGGCCAGCCTCCAGCACCACGGCGACAACGCGCTGGGCCTCGCCCGCGAGTTCGGCCGGATCGACCTGGGCGACCTGCGCGCCGGCCACGATGCCACCTACTTTCCGATCCCCGGCGGTCTGGCCCGCTATCCCGGTTGGCTCGTGCTGCCGTTGGCGCTGCTGGCGCTGGCCGGCGTGGTCGTCCTCGGCTGGCTGGCCCGGCGGCGGGGCCGCGTCACCGGTGGCCGGCTGGCCGCCGGGTTCGCGCTGACCCTGGTGCCGATCGTGGTCGCCCCGGTCGGCGCCCAGGTGCTCTGGGCGGCGGTCACCGCCATCCGGCCGGGCTACGCCGAGTTGCTCGACCCGTACCGGCCGACCTGGTACCGGCTGGCCGTGCTGGCGCTGGCCGCCGCGGTCCTGTTCGCCTGGTACGCGCTGACCCGCCGCCGGGTCGGCCCGGCCGCGCTGGCCATCGGTGGGCTGGGCTGGCTGGCGCTGCTCGGCGTACTGCTCGCGATCCTGGTGCCCGGCGGGGCGTACCTGGCGACCCTGCCGGCCCTGGCCGGCGCCATCGCCGGGCTGGTGGCGGTGACCACCCGCCTCGACGGCCCGCTACCGGTGATCGCGGTGACCCTAGCCGGCGCGGTGGCGGTGGTCGTCCTGCTGCCGACCGTGGTGCTGCTCTTCCCGGCGCTGGGCATGGCGATGGGCGGCGTCGCGGCGCTCTTCGCGGTGCTGCTCGGGCTGGCCGCCCTGCCGGTGGTGGACCTGCTGCACCCGGAGGCCGGCGGCCAGCGGGGCATGGTGGCGGTGCGGGCCCGCCGGCTCGGCGCCCTGCCGACCGGCGCCGCCGCGCTGGCGGCGGTGGTGTTGGCCGGGGTCGGGCTCGCCGTCGACCGGTTCGACGCCGCCCACCCCGCGCCCACCCACCTGATGTACGCGCTGGACGCCGGCACCGGCCAGGCCCGCTGGCTCAGTCACGAGTCCGCCCCACAGCCCTGGACCGACGGATACGTGGACGGGAAGATCTCCGTCGCCGACGACTTCCCCGGCATCGGCCGCGACGAACTGCTCGGCGGCCCAGCCCAGGCCGCCACCCTGCCGGCACCCCGGCTCGACGTGCTCGCCGACACCACCACCGCCGGCGAACGCACCCTGCGGCTGCGGCTCACCCCGCAACGCCAGGTACGCCTGGCCACCCTGCACGTCGACACGTCCACCGCGACGGTGCGCAGCGCCCAGGTGGCGGGTCGGCCGGTACCGGTCGAGGTACGCGAAGGCCGGTGGGGTTTCGGCGTGGTCTTCCACGCCCCGCCCACCGAGGGAATCGAGATCACGCTGACCGTCGAGCCGAAGGCGGCACAGATCGCCCTGCGCGCGATGGACGCCAGCGACGGCCTCGACAAGCTGCCCGGCTTCCGCCCCCGCCCACCCGACGTCGGCATCGCCGGCTCCCACACCTCCGAGATGCTCGCCGTAGCCCGCACCTACCCCCTCTAACTCCCCCTCAGCTCGCCGATCTTGCACTTGTCGTCCCCGCAAAAGGCACCTACCGCCCAAACAGGCGACCGAAAGTGCAAGATCGGCGGAGAGTTCCGGGGCTACTTCCAGCGGAAGTGGACGAAGAGGCGGCCGAAGTTTTTCGAGTCCTTCTCGACGCGGTGGTAGAGCTGCTTGACGTCCTTCTGGTCCAGGAAGCGCAGCACCCGCTTCTTGAGCTGGCCGGAGCCCTTGCCGGGGATGATCTCGACGAGGGTGGCCTTCTTCGCCACCGCCTCGTCCATGATTCCGCGCAGCGCCCGGTCGATGTCGTGGCCCTTGTTGAAGATGTCGTGCAGGTCCAGCTTCAGCTTCATGCCGCGTCCACCGTCCGGTCGGCTCCCATGCGGCCATCGTAGGCAGGCGGGCCGCCGGGTCCGCAGACGACGAGGGGGCGGCCCGTCCGGGCCGCCCCCTCGTCCATGTGCTGTGCGCTGCGCGCCGCCGCGTCAGCGGCCGACGCCGACCCGGGTCTCCACCCGGCGCAGGGCCGTCGTGTAGTCGTTGTTCGAGGAGTGCATGGCCGCCGCGATGCGCAGGTGCCGCAGGGCGTCCGTGTGCCGGTTCAGTCGCTCCAGCGTCCGGCCCAGCACGTGGTGGGCGTAGTGGTCGCTGGGGTTGCGGTCGACCAGCTCCCGCAACTGCTCCTCGGCCCGAGTGAGCTGGGCCGACTGGAAGTACGCCCGGGCCAGCAGCTGCCGTACGGCGGCGTTGTCCGGCTCGGCCTCGACGATCGGTTCGAGCAGCCGGGCCGCACTGGTCGGGTCGCCCGCCTCGAAGAACAGGTTCGCCCGCCGGTACTCAGCCAGAAGATCCATTCCGCCCACCCCCTCCGTGTCGCACCACTGCACCCGACGCTCGCACAACACCGACCGGACCGCGACTGTTCCCGCGCGCTCTCCCGGCCCGCCCACGCTCGGCATACGGCGGGGCTGTTAATAGGGGGCCCTTCCTCTACCCCAGGCGTTAATAAGGTGCCCTTCCTTACACAGCGGCGAGGTCCCAGGCGCGGACGCCGCCTACTATGCCGGCGCTGTTGGGGACGACCACGACGTCGTCGCCCATCCGGGCGAGCTGCTCGGGGCGGATCAACCGCGAGTTGCCGCCGCCCAGGTAGAGCCGGTCCCAGCGGAACACCGGGCGCAGCCCCTCCACCACCTGGCGGATCCGCCGGGACCAGAACGCGTCGCCCAGCCGGCGGCGCTCCGGCTCGCCGACGTACGTGTCGTAGGTGGTGCCCCAGCGCACCGGGGCGTGCGACAGCTCCAGGTGCGGGGCGAGCACCCCGCCGTCGAAGAGCGCGCTGCCCAGCCCGGTGCCGAGGGTCAGCACCAGCTCGCAGCCGGTGCCCGCGACCACCCCGGCACCGTGCACCTCGGCGTCGTTGAGCACCAGGGTCGGCAGCCCGAACGCCATGGCGAGGGCGGTGCGGGCGTCGTACCCGGACCACTGGGCGAGCAGCTCCGGGTCGACCCGGCTGCGCGGGCCCGAGCGGGTCACGTAGTGCGGGGTGGCGACCACCACGCCGTGCCGGATCATGCCCGGCATCCCCACCGTCACCCGGTCCGCCGCCGGCAACCGGCCGCCGAGATCGAGCAGGGTCTGGACAAACAACTCCGGCGGCAGGGGGTACGGCGTGGGCACCCGCAGCGGTCGGGCCCGCATCGTGCCCGCGCCGTCGAGCACGGACGCCTTGATCCCGCCGCCCCCGCAGTCGATCGCCAGAGTGGTCAGCACGACCGTGAGTCTGCCTCGTGCCCCCACGCCCGGCATGGCTGACCACGCCAACCACTCCGCCAGGGGGCACGATCGCGCGGGTAGGCTCGACTGCTTGTGAGCGCCACGCTGATCGCCAAGGACCTTGCCGCCGGGCACGGGGACCGGACCCTGTTCACCGGGCTGGACCTGGTGGTCGCGCCCGGCGACGTGGTCGGCCTGGTCGGGGTGAACGGGGCGGGCAAGTCGACGCTGCTGCGTACCCTCGCCGGGTTGCTCCCGGTCGAGGCCGGCGGCGTCACGGTGAGCCCGCCCGGCGCGAGCGTCGGGCACCTGCCGCAGGAGCCGGACCGGCGCCCCGGCGAGACGGTCCGCGCGTTCCTGGCCCGGCGCACCGGCGTGGCCGGCGCGCAGGCCGCCCTCGACGCGGCGACCGAGGCCCTGACGGCCGGCGCACCCGGTGCGGACGACGCCTACGCCACCGCGCTGGAGAGCTGGCTCGGCCTGGGCGGCGCCGACCTGGACGAGCGGGCCGAGGAGGTGGCCGCCGAGCTGGGGCTCGGCGTCGATCTCGACCAGGAGATGACCGGGCTCTCCGGCGGCCAGGCGGCCCGCGCGGGGCTGGCCTCGCTGCTACTCAGCCGGTACGACGTCTTCCTGCTCGACGAGCCCACCAACGACCTGGACCTCGCCGGCCTGGACCGGCTGGAGCGCTTCGTCACCGGGCTGCGGGCCGGCACGGTGCTGGTCAGCCACGACCGGGAGTTCCTGGCTCGGACGGTGACCCGGGTGCTGGAGCTGGACCTGCACCAGGGGCAGGTCAACCAGTTCGGTGGTGGCTACGGCGCGTACCTGGAGGAGCGGGAGGTGGCGCGCCGCCAGGCGCACGCCGACTACGAGGAGTACGCCGACACCAGAGCGGCGCTGGAGACGCGGGCCCGGACGCAGCGGGCCTGGATGGAGAAGGGCGTCCGGAACGCCCGCCGTAAGGCCACCGACAACGACAAGGTGGGCCGCAAGTTCCGGTCCGAGTCGACCGAGAAGCAGGCGGCGAAGGCCCGGCAGACCGAGCGGCTGATCGAACGGCTGGAGGTGGTCGAGGAGCCACGCAAGGAGTGGGAGCTGCGGATGGAGATCGCCGCCGCGCCCCGCGCCGGCGCCGTCGTGGCCACCCTCCGCAATGCCGTGGTACGCCGCGGCGACTTCACCCTCGGCCCGGTGAACCTCCAGATCGACTGGGCCGACCGGGTGGCGGTGACCGGGGCGAACGGGTCGGGCAAGTCGACCCTGCTGGCCGCCCTGCTCGGCCGGCTGCCGCTGGACGCCGGCCAGGCCGCGCTCGGCCCCGGGGTGGTGGTCGGCGAGGTGGACCAGGCCCGAGGACTGTTCCTCGGCGACGTACCGCTGCTGGACGCCTTCCAGGCCGCCGTACCGGACCTGTCGCCGGCGGACGCGCGGACGCTGCTGGCCAAGTTCGGCCTGCGCGCGCAGCACGTGCTGCGGCCGGCCGCGACCCTCTCGCCGGGCGAGCGGACCCGGGCCGCGCTGGCGCTGTTGCAGGGCCGTGGGGTCAACCTGCTGGTGCTGGACGAGCCGACCAACCACCTCGATCTGCCGGCCATCGAGCAGTTGGAGTCGGCGCTGGCCAGCTACCCGGGCACCCTGCTGCTGGTGACCCACGACCGGCGGATGCTGGACGCGGTGCACCTCGACCGGCGGCTACGGGTGGACGCCGGGCGGATCACCGAGTCCTGACCCGCTTTTCGGTCTAAGCGACGCATACCGGGCACCGATCCGGGTAACGGGCGAGCCGGAGGTGGCCGGATGGTCGCGTTGGCACACACTCCGCCCTCGGCCGAGCGGCTGCGGGCGGTAGACGGGTATCTCGCCGAGGCGTGGGCGGACCAGGTCCGCCACGACGAGCGGCTGCGCCCGCTGGCGGTCGAGGTCCGCTTCGACCGGGGCGTCGCCCATCTCACCGGCGAGGTCGGCGAGCCGGCTCAACTGCGACTGGTACGCGACCGGGTGGGCCGGTTGGCGGGCGTCTTCGGCGTCTGGTGCCGGGTACGGGTCGGCGGGCGCGACCCGGTGGTGGTGGACCTCGGCTGCGGCGCCACCAAGCAGTGGCCGGGCAATCTCGGCCTCGACATCTTTCCGGCGCCGGGCGTGGACGCGGTGGCCGATCTCTCCGGCTCGCTGCCGTTGGCCGACGACTCGGTCGACGTGCTGTTCGCGGTGCACATCCTCGAGCATCTGATCGACTTCCTGCCGCTGCTCGACGAGTGCCACCGGGTGCTCCGCCCGGGCGGCGTACTGCACGCGATGAGCCCCTGGTGGGGGCATGTGAACGCGGTCGCCGACCCGACCCACGTCCGGCTGCTGGACGTGCAGACCATCAAGGGTGTCTGCCTGATGCGCCCGCCCGGCACGCCACGCTGGTATCCGCTGCACGCCGGCACCGACGGCGCGTCGATCTTCGCCGATCTCACTCCGCTCGGACCCGACGACGACGGGCCTTCGGCCGCCCACCTGGCCCGCTTCTTCGACTGAGCGGCCCATTGCGGCCGGGCGTGGACGAGGGCGACCCGCGGGCGCGCAGGTAGGCCACCAGGGACGAGCGGAGCCAGAAGTCTTGCGCGGAGCCTGCCCGGTGTGAAAATTTCCTACCAGCGGTAGATAGTCAGCGGCGAATCTTGCCGCGTCGCCGTGATCACCCCTGCCCCGGGAGCCCCGACGAAGGGACACACCGCATGAAGGCATCTCGACTCAGCGCCGCCGGGCTGACCGCGGCGCTGCTCGGCGCCTTGGTCGCCGCCACCCCCGCCAGCGCCGCACCGGCCGACGCCGCACCCGACCCGGCCGCCACCACCTGCGTGACCGACCCGGCCGTGCCCAAGCGGCAGTTCCGGGCCATGTGGATCGCCAGCGTCACCAACATCGACTGGCCCAGCAAGGGCTCGCAGGCCGCGCCCGATCGGATCGCGGCCCAGCAGGCCGAGTACCGCGAACTGCTCGACCTCGCCGAGCGGCTGAACCACAACGCGGTGGTGGTGCAGGTCCGCCCGACCGCCGACGCGTTCTGGCCGTCGCCGTACGAGCCCTGGTCGGAGTACCTGACCGGGGTCCGCGGCGAGCACCCCGGCTGGGACCCGCTCGCCTTCCTGGTCGACGAGGCACACCGGCGCAACCTGGAATTCCACGCCTGGTTCAACCCGTACCGCGTCTCGATGCCGGCTCCGGGAGGGGCCGGCGCCGACCTCGACCAGCTCGCGCCGGGCCACCCGGCCCGGGAGCACCCGGACTGGACCTTCGCCTACCCGCCGGCCGGCGTCGCCGGCAGCCGGCTCTACTACAACCCCGGCATCCCGGCGGTACGCGAGTTCGTCCAGACCGCGATGCTCGACGCGGTACGGCGGTACGACGTCGACGCCGTTCACTTCGACGACTACTTCTACCCGTATCCCAACGGCGCCCACCAGGTGCCCGACGACGCCACCTTCGCCCAGTACCACCGCGGCTTCACCGACAAAACCGACTGGCGGCGGGACAACATCAACCTGCTGATCCAGGAGACGGGCACCCGGATCAAGGGGGTCAAGCCGTGGGTGAAGTTCGGCGTCAGCCCGTTCGGCATCTGGCGCAACGCCTCCGCCGACCCGCTCGGCTCGGACACCACTGGCAGCCAGTCGTACGACATCATCTCGGCCGACACCCGCAAGTGGATCAAGGAAGAGTGGATCGACTACGTGGTGCCGCAGCTCTACTGGTACATCGGCCAGTACCCGGCCGCCGACTACGCCCGGCTGGTGCCGTGGTGGGCCGAGCAGGTCCGGGGCACCCGGGTGCAGCTCTACATCGGGCAGGCCGACTACAAGAGCGGTGACCCGGCGTACGGGTCGTACTGGATGAACCCGCGCGAACTGTCCGACCACCTGACGCTGAACCGGTCGTACCCGGAGGTGCTGGGCAACGTCCACTTCTCGGCGGTGCAGGTTCGGGCGAACCGGCTCGGGGCGACCGACAGCTACGCCGCCGAGCACTACTCCCGCCCGGCACTGGTGCCGGCCATGCCGCACCTGCCGGCGAAGCGGCTGTTGCCGCCGGTGGTCACCGCCGCCGAACGGAACGGCGAAGAGGTACGGCTGGGTTGGCGGCAGCCGGCCGGCGGCGTCGGGCCGTTCGGCACCGCGACGTCGTACGCGATCTACCGCCTCGACGGCACCAGGGCGAGCACCGGCTGCGCCCTGGCCGACGCCACCCACCTGGTCGGCAGCGTGCGGGCGACCCCGGGCGCCGACCAGTCGTGGCTGGACACCACGGCGGAGTCGGGCAAGCGGTACACCTACTTCGTGACGGCGCTCGACCGCGGCGCGAACGAGAGCCCGGCGAGCCCGCCGCGCTTCGTCCGCTGACCCACTCACCAACGAACAGGTAGCCGAATGCCCCGGACGCTCCGGCCTCCGGGGTATTCGTCTGTTTCAGCACCGGTCACCAATATTTCTCTGGTGTTACACCCAACGGCCGAGACATTGATCGAGACTGATGGCACTCCGGTGACTCGCCGGTAACCCCCTTCCACCGCACACCCAGCGGAGGTATCACCGTGCCCAGACGCCTCGCCACCCTCCTCGCCTCGGGCGTATTCGCGCTGCTCACCGCCCTCGCCGTGGCCTCCCCCGCCGCGGCGGCCGTCACCCCGGCACAGAAGCTGTCCGTGCTGTCCAGCTGGACCCAGACCAGCGCCAGCAGCTACAACGCCTGGAACTCGGCCCGGCAGAACCGGGCCCCGTGGGCCGAGTACAACTTCGACTGGTCCACCGACTACTGCTCGTCCAGCCCGGACAATCCGCTCGGGTTCAGCTTTTCCCTCTCCTGTGCCCGACACGACTTCGGCTACCGCAACTACAAGGCGATGGGCCAGTTCAGCGCCAACAAGTCGCGCCTGGACAGCGCCTTCTACGAGGACCTGAAGCGGGTCTGCGCCACCTACAACGCCATCGTCCGGCCGGCCTGCTACAGCCTGGCCTGGACCTACTACCAGGCGGTCAGCATCTTCGGATCGGTCGCCGCCGTCCAGCAGTCCGACATCGACCGAGCCGCCAAGATGAAGGCCGAGGCCCTCGCCCGCGCCTGACCGTCGCACCCCGCCGGACGCTCGGCCGGTCTCCCCGGCCGGGCGTTCGGCTCCATCCCGTCACGCTGGGAGCGGTGTCCCCCGGGAATGCCGCAACGGCAGGCCGGCAACGCCGGTCAGGCGTGTTCGGTGTGCCGGTCGGCGGTTGCGGTCGGCTGGCGGGGAGCGGTGCGGCCGGCCTGCGCGGCGAACCGGGCGGAGTCGGCGGCCAGGTCGGGATGCTCGACACCGAGCGCCAGCGCGACCGCCTCGTCCAGGCCCAGCTCGGCACCCTCCCCGTATGCCTCGTCGAAGGTGGCGTCGCCCAGTGTTCGGCGCAACGCCGTCTGCTGCTCCGTCCAGTAGGCGTCGTAGATGCCGGCGGTCGACCGCAGGCCCGCCCGGGTCGCCTGCGCCGCGCCGAAAAGCCGGGCGGCGGTCAGCGGGGCGTCCCCGACGGCACACCGCACCGCGATCGCGTTCAGCGTGTCGCAGGCCCGCCCGTGGAAGCCGTGGTTCATCCGCGACCGCAACGCCGCCAGCAGGTGTTCGTGCGCCGCCACCAGGTCGCCCCGGGCCAGCGCGACCATGCCGAGCAGCATGTCCACCGACCGGCGGCCCCGGTCGACCGGCCGGGACGCCTCGACCGGCCGCGCCGCGCCGAGCAACTCCGCCGCCTCGTCCAACGCGCCCCGCCGCCACAGCAGCTCGGCCAGGCGGGACACGGCGAACAGCGCCTCGGCGTCCACCCCCTGGTCGTGCGCCCAGTCGATGACCTCCCGGCAGACCCGCTCCGCCTCGGCGAACTGCCCCATGTCGGCCAGGGGGGCCGCGCGCCCGGCGAGCACCCGGGCCAGTAGGCCGGCGTCGCCGGCCTGCCGGGCCGCCGCCTCGGCGCGCTGCGAGTACCGCAGCTCCTCGGCGAACTCGCCGTCCGCCCCGGCGTGCAGGGAGTGCATGTGGTACGCCGCCGCCAGCTCGCCCTCCGGGATGGTTTCACCGGTCTCGGCGATCCGGCCGTACAGCCGGAACAACCAGAGCCGCCCCTCCCGCGCCAGCCCGCGCTCCCGCCACCACTGGTCCA
>NZ_JBFBAO010000231.1:0-11391 GCF_040682255.1 Micromonospora sp. NPDC051296
GGTCGCGGCGGCGGCGGCGCCGACCACGGTCGGCACGGACGTGCTGCACGGCCTGGACGCCGCGGTCACTGCCGCGACCGCGCGGCTCGGGGTGCGTGACGTGCCGTGGTACGTGTGCTCGTCGGCCGGTGGTGGGTTGCGGTTGGCGGTGGTCGGCTACGAGCCGCTGGTGACCGCGCAGGCGGGCCGGCGGGTGGGCCTGTCGGCGGGGGCGGACGTGGTGCACGTGGCGGCCGGCCGGCTGGGCCGGGCGGAGCTGTCCGCGTTGCGGGCGGCCCGCCCGGACGTGGTGTTGCTGGTCGGTGGCACCGACGGCGGGGACGCCGACACGCTCACCCACAACGCGACGCGGCTGGCGCGGGCCCGCTGGCGGGTGCCGGTGGTGCTGGCCGGCAACGTCGACGTCCGGGACGATCTGCAGGGGCTGCTGGCCAGCGCGGGGGTGCCGGTGACGGTGGCGGACAACGTGTTGCCCCGCATCGGGGTGCTGGCGCCGGTGTCGGCGCGGGCGGCGATCCGGCAGGTGTTCCTGCGGCACGTGATCGGTGGTAAGCGGTTGTCGCGGGGCGGCCGGTTCGCCCGGTTGGTGCGGGCGGCGACCCCGGATGCGGTGCTGACCGGGGTGGAGGCGCTGGCCGACGTGGTCGGTGGTGATCTGGCCGTGGTCGACGTGGGTGGTGCCACCACGGACGTGTACTCGGTGCTCACCCCCGACGAGCGGGCCAGCGGGCCGGGCCGGGAGGTGGCCGGCGCGTTGTGGCGGGCGCGGACCGTGGAGGGGGACCTGGGGATGCGGTGGAGCGCCCCCGGGGTGGTGCGGGCGGCCGTCGAGGAACGTCTCGTCGCGGCGGCGGAGCGCGACGGGTTGGCCGCCGCGGCGGCGGTCCGGGGCGCCGATCCCGGGTTCCTGCCGGCTGATGCGGCCGGGCGGGCCGTCGACGCGCGGATCGCGGCGCTGGCGGCGACGGTGGCGTTGCGCCGGCACGCCCGTGGGGTGGGTACCGGTGAGCGGGCCGGGCGGGACCTGCGGGACGTGCGGCTGCTGGTCGGCTCCGGTGGGGTGCTGCGGCACGCCCGGGACAACGACGCGGCGGGGGTGTTGGACGCGGTGCTGGCCGACCACGCCGGTGGGTGGGCGCTGCCGCGGGCGGCCCGGCCGGTGGTGGACACCGACTATGTGCTGGCCGCGGCCGGGCTGCTGGTGGCGGACCATCGGGCGGCGGCCCGGGCGCTGCTGCGTCCACTGCTCGGCTGAGCACAGTGGACCCGATGGTCCGGTCCGCCGTCGATGTCCGGAGGGTCGTTGACGCGACACGCCGAGGTGATGTTTGCGACTCGGCGGGGGTGGGTTGACAAGTCCCGGGGTGGGCCACGTACCGTCTTTGAGTCCTACCACGGGAAGCGGCTGCTGTTCGCTTCGTCCCTTCGTCCGCTGGCCGAGCGACATGCAGTTCGTCGCGGCGGCCAGGTCCAGCGGGCGGGGGTCGGCGGGGCGGCGCGAACCGGCTGCGGTTACCGGTGTTCGGGCAGGGTGGGGTGCACGGCCAGTAGACAACGGCCCGGCGGGGGCAGCCAGTCACCGTCCGGTCGGTCCGAAGGTCGGCGTGCCACATTCTCGCCGCACCGGCCGGGGAGGGCCTGGGAGCATCGGGGCGCGGCTCATGCCGCGCCCCGACTTCGTTTCCGCGCCGGCCCGGCCCAGACCGTGGTCAGCCGGTGGCGGGGCGGGCCCGCACGTGCAGGCGTTCGCCCTGCGGGCCGAACAGGTTGAGCACCTCGGTGGGTTCCGAGCCCGGGTTGGACACGCAGTGCGGCACCCGGGTGTCGAATTCGGCAACCTCCCCGGGAGCGAGCGTCAGCTCGTGTTCGCCGAGGCGCAGCCGCAGCCGGCCGGAGAGCACGTACAGCCACTCGTAGCCCTCGTGGGACTGCGGTTGCGGGTCGGCAGGGGTGTGCGGGGGCAGGATCTGCTTGAACGCCTGTACACCGCCCGGACGGCGGGTCAACGGCAGGAACGTCATGCCGTGCCGGACGATCGGGCGGGGACGTACCCGGGGGTCGCCGACGGCCGGCGCGCCGACCAGCTCGTCCAGTGGCACCTGGTGGGCGCGGGCCAGCGGCAGCAGCAGCTCCAGGGTGGGTCGGCGCTGCCCCGATTCCAGCCGGGACAGGGTGCTCACCGAGATGCCGGTGGTCTCGGCGAGGTCGCTCAGGGTGGTGCCGCGCCGTTTGCGCAGGGCCCGCAACCGGGGGCCCACCGCCGCCAGCACCGCCGCCTCGTCGTTTGCCATAACAGCAACAATACTTGTCGTACGGCGGGGGCTGGGTGCAGCGTGTGGTCGACCGGAGCGACGAGGGGGGTACGGATGGACGACAGGTACGACGTGGTGGTGGTCGGCGGCGGGGCCGCCGGGCTGGCCGGGGCCGCGACCCTGGCCCGGGCGCGCCGCACGGTGCTGGTGGTGGACGCGGGTGAACCACGCAACGCCCCCGCCGGCGGGGTGCACAACTACCTCGGCCGGGAGGGCATGCCCCCGGCGCAGCTGATGGCCGTCGGCCGGGACGAGGTCACCGGCTACGGCGGGCAGATCGTCGACGGGAGGGTCACCGCCGTCGACCGCGACGGGGCCGACTTCGTGGTCACCGTCGACGGCGGGCGTACGCTGCGGGCGCGGCGGCTGCTGGTCACCACCGGCCTGATCGACGAGCTGCCCGAGGTGCCCGGGGTGGCCGAGCGGTGGGGCCGGGACGTGCTGCACTGCCCGTACTGCCACGGCTGGGAGGTCCGCGACCGGCGGATCGGGGTGCTGGCCACCGGCCCCCTGGCCATGCACCACGCGCAGCTGTGGCGGCAGTGGAGCCCGCATGTGCTGCTCCTGCTGCACGACGCCCCGGCACCCGACGCCGAGGAGCAGGAGCGGCTCGCCGCGCGGGGCATCACCGTGGTGCCCGGCCCGGTCGCCGCCCTGGAGGTGGCCGACGACACCCTCACCGGGGTACGGCTGGCCTCCGGGGAGACCGTGGCGCTGGACGCGGTGGTGGTGGCCACCCGGATGACCGCCCGCGCCGGGCTGCTGGACTCGCTCGGCCTGGCCCCGGTCGACGTGGAGACGGCCGGTCAGGTGATCGGCCGGCAGATCCCCGCGGACCCGACCGGCGCCACCGCCGTGCCGGGGGTGTGGGTGGCCGGCAACGTCGCCGACGTGTTCGCCCAGGTGATCCGGGCCGCCGGTGCCGGCATGCTGGCCGGGGCGGCGATCAACGGCGACCTGGTGGGTGAGGACACCCGGGACGCGGTGACGGAGCACCGGCGGCAACGGGAGGCCATGTTCACGGAGGCGGCCTGGGAGGAGCGCTACCAGTCCCGGCCGGCGGTGTGGAGCGGCCGACCCAACCCGCAACTGGTCGCCGAGGCCGCCGAGCTGCCCCCCGGGCGGGCCCTGGACGTGGGCAGCGGCGAGGGCGCCGACGCGGTGTGGCTGGCCGAGCGGGACTGGACGGTCACCGCGGTGGACATCTCCACCACCGCGCTGGCGCGGGCCGCCGACCACGCGAAGGCCGCCGGCGGGCAGGTCGCCGAGCGCATCGAGTGGACCCACGCCGATCTGCTGCGGTCCTCACCCGCCGAGGGCGCCTACGACCTGGTGTCGGCGCAGTTCATGCACCTGCCGCCGGAGCCGCGGCGGGAACTGTTCGCCCGGCTGGCCGACGCGGTGGCACCCGGCGGCCGGCTGCTGATCGTCGGGCACCACCCGCAGGACCTGCGTACCACGGCCCACCGCATGCACTACCCGGAGATGATGTACACCGCCGAGCAGGTCGCCGCGGATCTCGACCCGGGGCGCTTCGAGGTGCTGGCGGCGCAGACCCGACCCCGGGCTGCGGTGGACCCGGACGGACGGGACATCGTCATCCACGACGCCGTCCTGCTCGCCCGCCGCCGGTAGCCACGGGTGCTCCGGTCGCCCCGGCGGGCACGTCGCCCCGCCGGGGCGACCGGCGACGCGGATGTATCCGCGGCGGCCGGGTAGCCTTCGCCCCGTGATCCCGCCCGACTCGCCCGTGACGACCGTGGACCGCGCCGCCGCGACCACCCCGCCGGGCCACCCCGATCCCGCCCCGCGCCCGATCCGCCTGCCGGTGGCCGTGGCGATGGCGGTGGCCGCTGGGCTGGCGTTGCTGGTGGCGTTCCCGCCGTACGGATGGTGGCCGTTGGCGCCGGTGGGGGTGGCCCTGCTGGCCGCCGCGACGCACCGGCGGCGGCTGCGGGCCGGCGCCGGCCTGGGCTTCCTGACCGGGGTGGCCCTGTTCGCGCCGTTGCTGGCGTGGACGAACCTGCACACCGGTTACCTGCCGTGGGTGCTGCTGTCGCTGCTGCAGGCCGGCTACCTGGCGCTGCTGGGCCTGGCCACGGCGTGGGTGTCGCCGCTGGCCGACCGGATCCCCGCGGTGTGGCCGGCGCTGACCGGGGTGCTGTGGGTGGGGCAGGAGGCGCTGCGCGACCGCACCCCGTTCGGCGGGTTCCCGTGGGGGCGGCTGGCGTTCAGCCAGGACGGCTCGCCGCTGCTGCGGCTGGCCGCGCTGGGCGGCGCCCCGCTGGTGACGTTCGCGGTGGCGCTGACCGGCGGGCTGCTCGTCGCCGGGGTCTGGTGGCTGACCCGGACGCGCCGGGACGCGCCGGACGGACGGTGGTGGGCGCCGGCCGCCGGCTGCGCCGCGGCGGTGGTGCTGCTGCTCGCCGGCGGGCTGCTGGTGCCGGTGGCCACGCCCCGGGCCGGGGACGCGGTGACCGTGGCCATCGTGCAGGGCAACGTGCCGCGGCTCGGGCTGGACTTCAACGCCCAGCGGCAGGCGGTGCTCGACAACCACGTGAACGCCACCATCGAGCTGGCCGGTGAGGTCGCCGCCGGTACGCAGCCCCGGCCGGACCTGGTGGTGTGGCCGGAGAACTCCAGCGACATCGACCCGCTGCGCAATCCGGCCGCCGGGGCGCGGATCTCCGCGGCCACGGACGCCATCGGCGTGCCGATCCTGGTCGGGGCGGTGCTGGTCGGCCCGGAACAGGGACAGGTGCGCAACGCGGGGCTGCTGTGGCGCCCGGGCAGCGGCCCGGACCTAAAGCAGCTGTACATCAAGCGGCACCCGGTGCCGTTCGCCGAGTACGTGCCGCTGCGCAACATCGCCCGGATGGTCAGCAAGCAGGTCGACCGGGTCCGCTCGGACTTCGTGGCCGGCACCGAACCGGGCGTGGTGCGTACGCCGGCGGCGGTGCTCGGCGATGTGATCTGCTTCGAGGTCGCCTACGACGGGCTGGTCCGGGACACCGTCGTCGGCGGCGCGCAGCTGCTGGTGGTGCAGACCAACAACGCGACCTTCGACGTGGCCGAGGCCCGCCAGCAGCTGGCCATGGTGCGGTTGCGGGCGGTGGAGCACGGGCGGCCGGCGTTGATGGCCTCCACGGTCGGAGTGTCCGGGTTCGTCACCCCGGACGGGCGGGTAAGCGATGCCACCGGGTTCAACACCCGTGCGGTCGTGGTGCGGCAGCTGCGGCTGACCGAGGGGCAGACGCTGGCCACCCGGGTCGGGGTGCTGCCGGAGGTGCTGCTGGCGGGGCTGGCCGTGGTCGCGCTGGCCGGGGCGGCCGTGCTGCGCCGCCGGCCCGGGTAGGCGGCCGACGGCCCGGTGTGAGGGGGGCAGCGGTGATGCGCAGGACCGACATCCGCCCGGCGGTGACCGGGGTGTCCGGGGTGGGCCGGGTGCTGGTGGTCATCCCGACCTACAACGAGGCCGACAACGTCACAGCGATCGTGCGGCGGGTCCGGCGGGCCGCCCCGCAGGTGGAGATCCTCGTCGCCGACGACAACAGCCCCGACGGCACCGGGAAGATCGCCGAGGAGATCGCCCGCGCCGACCGGCGGGTGCACGTGCTGCACCGGGAGGGCAAGCAGGGGCTCGGCGCGGCGTACCTGGCGGGGTTCGCGTGGGCGCGGCAGCGTGACTTCGACGCGGTGGTGGAGATGGACGCCGACGGCTCGCACGCCCCGGAGGACCTGCCGGCGCTGCTGGCCGCCGCCCGCGACGCGGACGTGGTGATCGGGTCGCGGTGGACCCGCGGCGCACGGGTGGTCAACTGGCCGCTGCGGCGGCTGCTGCTGTCGCGGTGCGGCAACCTGTACGCGCGGCTGGCCCTGGGCATGCCGGTGGCCGACGCGACCGGCGGTTACCGGGTCTACCGGGCGGCCGTGCTGGACGCCTTGGACCTGGCGTCGGTGTGCTCGCAGGGCTACTCGTTCCAGGTGGAGCTGTCCCGGTTGGCGCACCGGGCCGGGGCGCGGATCGTGGAGGTGCCGATCACGTTCGCCGAGCGGGAACGCGGCGCCAGCAAGATGAGCCCGCTGATCGTGGCCGAGGCGCTGTGGCGGATCACCGGCTGGGCGGTGAGTGACCGGCGTAGCGCGGTGCGACGCGGATGGCGGGGCGCCACGTCGGGGCAGGCCCGGTGGCCTTGAGCCGGGTCGTGTCATGCTGGACGTACGGGACGGCTGCGCCGCCGGGGGTGGCCGGAGACGATGAGGCCGTGAGGCGGATGGGGTGATATGCGCCGGGCAGTGAGGTTCGTACCGTTGGCCCTGCTGGTTTCCGTGGCTGCGGAGCTGGCGGTGTTCGTGATGGTGGGCCGGGCGATCGGCTTCGGCGCGGCGACACTGCTGGTGTTCGCGGCCTCGCTGCTGGGGCTGGTGCTGCTGCGCCGGGAGGGGATCCGGGCGTGGCGGGGGTTCCGGGACGCGGCGCAGTCCGGCCGGCCGCCGGGTCGCCAGGTCACCGACGGGTTGGTGGGTCTGCTCGGCGCGCTGCTGCTGGCCACCCCGGGGCTGCTTAGTGGCCTGGTGGGGCTGGTGCTGCTGGTGCCGCCGGTGCGTCGGCTCGCCCGCGGTGGCATGCAGCGGGCCACCGAGCGCCGGGTGTCGTCGATGGCCGCCGGTGACCTGTTCGGGCCGCGCCGGGTGCGGGTGTACCGTGGCGCGCCGCAGCAGCCGGCGGGTGCCCCGCCCCAGCAGCCGACCGGTACGGCGCCGCAGCAGCCGGCTGGTGGGCCGGCGCAGCCGGTCGTGGTGGACGACGGCCAGGCCATCGAGGGCGAGATCGTGGAGCCGCGCAACAGCTGACTCAATCGGCCCATGCACATCGCGATGGTGCCCCCGGGAGAACCTCCCGGGGGCACCATCGTGATGTGGGTCAGGCGCGACCGCGGCGGGTACGGACCTCCTGCAGCCGCTCGGCGAGGATGTCCTCCAGCTCGGCGATCGACCGTCGCTCCAGCAGCATGTCCCAGTGGGTGCGCGGCGGCTTGGCCTTCTTCTGCTCCGGCTCGCTGCCGTCGACCAGCCGGGCGACGCTGCCGTCGAACTTGCATTCCCAGGTGGTCGGCACCTCGGCGTCGACGGCGAACGGCACCTCGAACTGGTGACCCTTGGCGCACAGGTACTCGCGGGTCTGCCGCGGCGCGAGCTCCGTGTTGCGGTCGGATTCGTAGCTGACCGCGCCCAGCCGGCTACCGCGCAGCATACGCTCGCCCATGATCGACACTCCCTCGTTGGTGGTGCTGGTCCTATCGGTGTAACGGTCCGCCTGCGCCGGGCCATTCCCGCGGCCAGGCCTCGACGGCCCGCTCCCGCGGGTGCGCTGTCAAGGGTAGCTGGCCATGGCGTACGCCCGGCGGGGTCGTCCCCGGCCGGGTCGTCACGGCGGACCGTCTCCGCCAGCCGGAATGGTAACCGGCCGGGACACCCGCGCGGGCGCGACGGTCGGTGACGCGCCGGGGCGGGTCAGCCGGCCGGTGGGGTCGGCGGCAGCGGCAGGGGCAGCCCGGGCAGCCCGTCGATGCTGGTGGCGACGTCGTCCTTGCCGGCGAAGTACGCGTCCAGCGACGCGTCGTCCTCCCGGGCGAACCGCCGGGCGTGCAGGTCCCGGTCGCCGTCGTAGGTCATCAGCGGAACCGCGTAGCCGCAGGTGTCGCGGATCACCCGGGCGTGCACCACAATGATCGCCCGCAACCCGTGGTCGGCGCTGTCGATGTCCGGGAAATGGGCCAGCAGCCCCGGGAAGCGGGGATCGTCACGGAACACCGGCTCACCCCGGCCGTGCACCCGCACGATCGACGGCGGGCCGGAGAAGGCGCACCACATCAGCGTGATCCGGGCGTTCTCCCGCAGGTGGGCGATGGTCTCGGCGTTGCTGCCGGCGAAGTCCAGGTAGGCGACGGTCAGCTCGTCGAGCACGGCGAGGCAGCCGCGCAGACCCTTCGGGGAGAGGTTGACCGTGCCGTCGCCGGCCAGCGGGGCGGTCGCGGTGAAGAACAGCGGCTGCGCCTCGATGAACTGCCGCAGCCGGCCGTCGATGCGCTCGTACGTCTTGCCCATGCCACCATCATCGACCGCTGCCGCCCCCGGCCGCCGCCCCGATCTCAGCCCTCGGCGGCGTCGTGGGCCATCAGGGCCAACTGGATGCGGTTGGTCAGCTCCAGCCGGGCCAGCGCGCTGGACACGTACGCCTTCACCGTGCCCACGGACAGGTACAGCCGGGCGGCGATGTCCGCGTTGGACAGCCCGGCGGCGACCGCCCGGGCAACCTCCTGCTCCCGCTCGGTGAGCAGGGCGAACCGTTCCCGGGCCCGCTGCCGGCGGGCGTCAGGTGGCCCGCCGGCGGCGACGCGGTCGATGAGCGTCCGGGCGACAGTGGGGGAGAGCACCGGCTCGCCGGCAGCGGCCCGACGGACCGCGTCGACGATCCGTTCCGGCGGGGTGTGCTTGAGCAGGAACCCGGCCGCACCCGCCCGCAACGCCTCGACCACGGTGGCGTCGGCGTCGAAGGTGGTCAGCACGATGACCACCGGCCGCTGCCCGGCCCGGGTGGTGACGCCGCGGGTCGCCGCGATCCCGTCCAGCAGCGGCATCCGCACGTCCATCAGCACCACGTCGGGACGCGACCGGGCCACCGCGTCGGCGACGTCCACCCCGTCGGCCGCCTCACCGACGACCTCCAGCTCCGGTGCCCCGCCGAGGATCAGCCGCAGCCCGGTACGCACCAGCGCGTCGTCGTCGACGAGGAGTACCCGGATCCGCGCGCCCGCCGTCACGCCGGCCAGGATAGCCGGGCGGTCAGCCGGAAAGACCCGTCGACGACGCCGTGCTCGACGGTGCCGCCGTCGAGGGCGACCCGTTCGGCCAGCCCGGTCAGGCCGGCGCCGGCGCCCGGCCCGCCGTGCGGACCCGGCGGCACCGGGTTGCTGACCGTCACCGACACGCCGGGGCCGGGAGCGGCGTCGACGCGGACCTCGACGGGCGCGCCCGGTGCGTGTTTGCGGGCGTTGGTCAGTCCCTCCTGGACGGTGCGGTAGACGGTGCGCTGGGTGGCCGGCCGCAGCGCCTCGGCCGTGCCGGGGGCGCAGACCATCTCGAAGCTGACCCGCTGCCCGGCGGCCCGCGCCTCGGCAACCAGTCGGGCGATGTCGGTCAGCCGTGGCTGCGGCGCGGCCGCCGCGGCCGCCGGGGCGTCGCGCAGCACGGCGAGGACCTCGGCCAGTTCGTCGAGCGCCCGCGCGGCCGCGTCACGGATCACGTCGGCCGCTTCGCGGATCTCGCCGGCCGCCAGCGGCAACCCCGCGCCGGCCTGCGCCTGCGTGGTGCGGTAGGCCAGGCCGCCGGCGTGCAGCGACAGCAACGAGATCCGGTGGGCGAGCACGTCGTGCATCTCCCGGGCGATGCGTTCCCGCTCAGCCCGGCGGGTGTCGGCCAGGCGCCGCTGGTGTTCCTGCCGCTGCCGCGCGGCGTCGCGACGCAGCCCCAGAATGAGCTGGCGGCGGGCCCGGGTCGCCATCCCCCAGCTCAGCGGCACCAGGTACGCCACGCCGATGAACGCCAACGCCATCGACCTGCTCGCGTCCGGCGGCGGGTGCAGCGCGGAGAAGTGCAGCGTCGGCACCAGGTACGCCACGGTGACCAGGGACGCCGGCAGCCAGTCGCGGCGGATCGCCAGGTTGAACACCGCCACCATCGACGCCCCGAGCGCGGTGCCGGCCAGCATCAGCGCCGGCACCAGGGCGATCGCCAGCGCCAGCGGGAACCGTCGCCGCCACCACAGCGCCAGGCAGGACGCCACGCCCACCCACGGGTCGACGGTGAGCATCCAGGTCGGCGTCGCGTCGGCGTAGTAGGGCGGCTGCTCCGCCCACGCGTCCAGGCCGACCAGCACCGCGCCGGTGAACAGCAGCACGTCCACCACCCAGTCGCGTACCGTGCGGCGGGGTCGCGGCCGGGTCGGATCGGGCTCGGCCAACTCCGCCGGCAGCAGCCAACGCGGCGCCCGCGTACCCGCCAGGGGTGCAGCCGGGTCGGCAAGGGTCGGTTTCGGGCTCATGCCGGCACTCCGGCGTGCGGTGCGCTGGGCCGGCTGATGCGCTCCCTCATGCGGCGAGCCTAGGCAGCCGCCGTGCCCGCCCGCGGTTGCCCATCGGCCAGTGGAGCCGGCCACCCGGCGCCGACGCCTCGCCGATCATGCAGTTATGGCTGCCGATATGAGGCATTGGCGGCTTTCGCGGGGCACCAAAAGTGTATGATCGACGCCCGGCCGGGCGGGGGCGGGGTCGGTATTTCGGGAGCCTGTCGCGGCACTGCGGATGGGGATGGGCCGGGTGTCAGGGTCCGGGGGTCAGGCGGGTGAGGGCGGTGGCGAGGTCGGCGACCTGGCCGGCGAGCTGGGCGACGCGCTGGCGGGCCTCGTCGCGGTCGGCTTCGGCGGCACGCAGCCGTACCGTCAGCTCCGCCGCCTGGCGCTCGGCGGCGCTCGCGGCAGCCCGCGCGGTGGCCAGGTCGGTGTGCAGCGTGTCGGCATGGGAGTTGGCGGCGGCCAGGTCCTCGCTGGCCTGCCGCACCGCCGCCTGCGCCCGGTCACGGTCGGCGTCGGCCCGGGCCCGCTCCCGCTCGGCCCGCTCGGTGTCCGCGTGGGCCGTCGCCGCGTGGGCCCGGGCCTGCTCGGCGGCGCTGCGCTCCTCGGCGGCCTGGGCCCGGGCCAGTTCGGCCTCGCCGCGGGCCTGGTCGGCGTCGGTGCGGGCCCGGTCCGTGTCCGCCCGCAGCTGTTCGGCCTGCGCCCGCAGTTGCTCGGCGTTGCTGGTCGCCTCGGCGGTGGCCTGTCCGGCGCGCTGGGCGTCGGCCCGCGCCGCGTCACGCTCGGCGGCCAGGTCGGCGGCCCGGCGGCGCTCGGCGGCCAGGTCGGCGTGCAGGGTGGCCAGCTGCGCGCGGGCAGTGTCCCGGTCGGACTCGGCCTGTGTGCGCAGCGCCTCGGCGGATCTCCGGCCCACCGCACTCGTGCACCGCCGCGATCCCCAGCGACGCC
>NZ_JBFBAO010000232.1:0-11335 GCF_040682255.1 Micromonospora sp. NPDC051296
GGTCAGTACGGTGACCGGCACCGCCGCCAGCACCGAGGCGCTGCGTCAGCGCCACCCGGACGCGGTGGCCGAGGCCATGGAGGGGTACGGCGTGGCCGTTGCCGCCAGCCATGCCGGCGTGCCCTTCGCCGAGCTGCGGACGATCTCGAACCCGGTCGGCCCGCGCGACCGCGACGCCTGGCGCATGCGGGAGGCGCTCAACGCGCTCACCACGGCCGCCACCGCCCTACGCTGAGCCCTGACCACAGGGTTACGGTGGGGGTGTGGCGCTCTCCCTGGCGATCTCGCCCTGCCCCAACGACACGTTCGTCTTCCACGCTCTGGTGCACGGGCAGGTGCCGGGCGCACCGCCGGTCGAGGTGACGTACGCCGACGTCGACGTCACCAACACCGCCGCCGAGCGCGGCGCCTTCGACCTGGTCAAGGTGAGTTACGCGGCGTTGCCGTGGCTGCTGGAGGATTACCACCTGCTGCCCTGCGGGGGCGCGCTCGGTCGCGGGTGCGGCCCGCTGGTGCTCACCCGGGCCGACCGTGCCGGCGGGCCGGACCGCGCCGATCTCTCCGGTGCGACCGTGGCGGTGCCCGGCGACCGGACCACGGCGTACCTGCTGTTCCGGCTCTGGGCGGCCGGACGGACGCCGCAGCGCATCGAGGTGGTGCCGTTCCACGAGATCATGCCCGGCGTCGCCGCCGGGCGGTACGACGCCGGGCTGGTCATCCACGAGGCCCGGTTCACCTATCCGCGGCACGGCCTGACCGCGCTGGTCGACCTGGGGGAGTGGTGGGAGGCCGACACCGGCCTGCCGATCCCGCTCGGCGCCATCCTGGCCCGCCGCGACGTGGTCGACCCGCAGGAGGCCGCGGGGTGGATCCGGGATTCCGTCCAGCGGGCCTGGGCCGACCCGGCGGCCAGTCGGGCGTACGTGCTGGCGCACGCCCAGGAGATGGAGCCCGACGTGGTGGACCGGCACATCGGCCTCTACGTCAACGAGTACACCGCCGACCTGGGAGAGTCGGGGTTCGCTGCCGTCGAGGCGCTGCTCGGCCGGGCCGCCGACGCCGGGCTCGTGCCTCAGACCTCCAGCTCGCGGGCGACCGCGTGGACCAGCTGAGCGACCTTCTGCGCGGTCTTACGATCCGGGAAGCGGCCCCGGCGCAGGTCCGGCTGGACCTTCGCCTCCAGCACCTTGATCATGTCTTCCACCAGACCGTGCAGCTCCTCGGCCGGTCGGCGGCGCAGCTCCGCCACGGACGGCGGGGCGTCCAGCAGCTTCACCCCCATCGCCTGCGCACCCCGCCGGCTGTCCACCACGCTGAAGTCGACCCGCTGGCCGCCCTTGAGGTCGGTGACACCCGCCGGTAGCGCGGCCTTCGGAAGGAACACGTCGCCACCCTCGTCACTGGTGACGAACCCGTATCCCTTCGTCGCGTCGTACCACTTCACTCGACCCGTCGGCACCTGAGAACCCCTGCTTCGTTTGAGACGTCTACTGGCTCAAGGCTAGCCGGATCATGCCGTCGAGCGCCGCCGGGAATCCGGTGAGATCCGCCAGTACCGTCGCCGCTCCGGCCTCCCGCAGCTCATCGACGGAACACGGGCCGGTGGCCACCGCGATCCCGGGCACTCCGGCGGCCGCCGCGGCCACCATGTCGGCCACGTGGTCTCCCACATAGTGGGTCGCACGGTGGGCCCGCAACGCCGTCGCCTTCTCCTCGGCGAACAGGTCCCCGGCCAGCTCGTCCACCACCAGACCCAGGTGATCCAGGTGCAGCCGGGCCAGCCGGCCGATCTTCGACGTGACCACGAGCACCCGCCCGCCCCGCTCCCGTACCGCGTCGAGGGCCGCCCGGGCGCCGGGCAACGGCACGGTCGGCGTGATCGCGTACGCCGGGTACAGCTCGCGGTAGACGCGGACCGCCTCCTCGACCTGCTCGGGCGGGAACCAGCGGGCGATCTCGGTGCGCAGCGGCGGGCCGAGCCGGGACACGGCGGCCTCGGCGTCGACCGGCACGCCCGTCCGCTCGGTCAGCGCACGGTAGGTCGCGGCGATGCCGGGACGCGAGTCGACCAGGGTCATGTCGAGGTCGAAACCGACCGTCAATGGGAGCATCCTGCGAAGCTACCCGGCCGCCCGGACCAGCCCGGTCGTCCGATGGGCGGAAGCGGCCCAGGCCGGGCTAGCGTGGAACGACGATGACCACCTCACTCGCCGACCACCTCCGGTCACTGCCCGACGACTCGCTCGCCGCTCTGCTCCAACTGCGGCCCGACCTCGTCGTACCGGTACCCGCCGACGTCGCCGCGCTCGCCATCCGGGCCCAGTCCCGGGTCTCGGTGTCGCGCGCCCTGGACGGGCTGGACCAGTTCACCATCCAGATCATGGACGCCGCCCGGTTGACCCGTGACCCGGTCGACGGCACCACCTCGGTCGACGGGGTCCTCGCGATGGCCACCGCCGGCCCCCGCCCGCCCGCGCCAACCGCCGTCCGGGCCGCCCTCGACCGGCTGCGCGCCCGCTTCCTGCTGTACGGCCCCGAACACCAGCTCCAGCTGGTCGGTGGCATCGACGAGATCTCCCCGTACCCGGCGGGGCTCGGCCGGCCGGCGGCGGAGCTGGACCCGCGCACGGCCGCGCTCTGTGCGGACCCGGCGAAGCTGCGGCGGACGCTGTTGGCCGCGCCACCCTCGGCCCGGGCGATCCTGGATCGGCTGGCGGCCGGGCCGCCGGTCGGCAGCGTGCCGCCCGGCGCGTTGCAGGCGCCCGCGGCCGGCGCCGACGACGAGCTGCCCCCGGACGAGACCAACGGCGGCGCGCCGACCGGCTCCCCGGTCCGCTGGCTGGTCGACCACCGGTTGCTGGTCCGGGTCGCCGGCGGCAAGGGCGGCACCGCCGGCATGGTCGAGCTGCCCCGCGAGGTCGGGCTGCTGCTGCGGCGGGACACCGGCCCGCTGGGCCCACTGCCTACCAGCCCGCCGCCGGTGGCCACCGCGCCGCGCGAGCCGAAGGCCGCCGACTCCGCCGGAGCCGGGCAGACCATGGAGGTGGTACGCCACACCGAGGCGCTGCTGGAACAGCTGGCCGCCGAACCCGCGCCGGTGCTGCGCTCGGGTGGCCTCGGCGTACGCGACCTGCGCCGGTTGGGCCGGGCGACCGGGCTGGACGAGCCGACGGCGGCGCTGCTGCTGGAGGTGGCGTACGCGGCCGGCCTGACCGGCGAGGTCGAGTTGCCCGGCACCACCGGCCGGTACGGGGCCGACCAGCAGGTGCTGCCCACCGCCGGGTACGAGATGTGGCGGGCCGGTTCGCTGGCCCAGCGCTGGGAACAGCTGACCCGGGCGTGGCTGACCATGACCCGGCAGGTCGGGCTGGTCGGCCAGCGTGACGACCGGGACCGCCCGATCACCGTGCTCTCCGCCGAGGCGGAACGCGCCGGCGCGCCGGTCGCCCGGCGGGCGGTGCTCGGGGTGCTCGCCGACCTGGAACCGGCCACCGCGCCCACCGCCGAGGAGGTGCTGGCGCTGCTCGACTGGCGGGCGCCCCGGCGCAGCCGGGGTCGGGAGGCGGCGCATCGGGAGGTGCTCGCCGAGGCGGCCACGCTGGGCGTGACCGGGTTGGGGGCGCTCACCTCGTACGGGCGGCTGCTGCTGGCCGAGGCGACGGCGGCCGAGGACCGCGACACGGACGACCCGCTCGGGTTGCGGTCCGACGCCGAGGACGGTGGGTCGGGCACCGCGGTGCGGGCGCTGGACGCGCTGCTGCCCGCCCCGGTGGACCATTTCCTGGTGCAGGCCGACCTGACCGTGGTGGTGCCCGGGCCGCCGGAGCCGGCGCTCGCCGCCGAGCTGGAGGTGGTCGCCGAGCCCGAGTCGGCCGGCGGGGCGAGCGTGCACCGGGTCACCACGGGGAGTGTGCGCCGGGCGCTGGATGCCGGTTACTCCGCGGACGACCTGCACGGGCTGTTCCGGCGCCGATCCCGCACGCCGGTGCCGCAGGGATTGACGTACCTGGTCGACGACGTGGCACGCAAGCACGGCGGGCTGCGGACCGGCTCCGCCGGGGCGTACCTGCGTAGCGACGACGAGGCCCTGCTGGCCGAGGTGCTGGCCGACAAGCGGGTGGAGGGGTTGGCGTTGCGCCGGCTCGCGCCGACGGTGCTGGTCACGCAGTACCAGACCGGCCGGATGCTGACCGTGCTGCGGGAGGCCGGCTACGCCCCGGTGGCCGAGGACGCCACCGGCTCGACTGTGGTCACCCGCCCGAAGACCCGGCGGGCGCCGGCCCGGGTTTCGGTGGCCACCCGGGCGCTCGACCCGCTCACCCCGCCGCGCCTGCCCCTGCCGCGCCTGCTGGGTGTGGTGGAGCAGATCCGCCGGGGCGACGCGGCGGCACGGGCGGCCCGGCGGGCTCCGGCGGCGGTACGGGGCACGGCACCGACCGGGCCGGTGCCCGCGCACAGTCACAGCGAGGCGCTGGCCGTGCTCCAACAAGCGGTCCGCGACAAGGCGCTGGTCTGGGTCGGGTACGTCGACGCACACGGGGCGACCGCGTCGCGGCTGGTGCGTCCGGTCTCACTGGGCGCGGGCTACCTGCGCGCGGAGGACGAGCGGACGGAGATGCTGCACACCTTCGCGCTGCACCGGATCACCGCGGCGGTGCTGGAGAAGTGAGCGGGGTCAGCGCCGGTTACGCCGCACCGACCCGACGATCGCCACCAGCAGCAGCAGCGCGAAGCCGGTGCCGGCGGCCTCGCCGACCGAGTCGATGAAGCCCTGCTGGAGCACGAGCCAGCCGAAGAGGAACCACCCGAAGAGGAGCACCCCGACGACCGCGTACGCGACCACCGTCGCAGTGGAGACGGGTGCTGCCGGCTCGGCCAGCTCGCGCTCGGGGATCACTTCCTGATCGACGGACATGCGCCCTCCCCCGTTCGGTCCGGCCCTGCCGTCAAGAGTGTCACTCCGGACGGCTACCGGCCAGCACCACCGCGCACCGATCCGCCAGCTGGCGGCTCGGGGTGGGGCAGCGGCGCAACGGTGGACGGGGTTCGCCGGTACGGCCCCGGGCGCGCCGCTCGCCCCCGTTGGCTGGTCCGCGATGACGGACAGGGCCCCCGCTTCCTGGCCCACCGCGGATCGAACGCGCGCGCACCGGTGCCGACCGGCGTGACGACCGCGAGGGATCGGCGACCCGGTGGCGATCTCCCGGGTTGCCGCCCTCGACACTCGTCCCCCCTGCTAGACGGTTTGAAGTACCGGGTTAGTTGCGCGCACGGTGAATATTTTTTGCCGCCGCGCTGACCGTGCAACACTGGATGGTCGCCCTGAGGCAGGTCAGGCACCTGCCCTGGCGTTCGGGTCAGCCGTACGGAGGAGGGGATTCGGCGTGAGTGGTGGACCGCTGATCGTGCAGTCGGACAAGACCCTGCTGCTGGAGATCGACCACCCCGACGCGCAGGCCTGCCGGATGGCCATCGCGCCCTTCGCCGAGCTGGAGCGCTCCCCCGAGCACGTGCACACCTACCGGCTGACCCCGCTCGGGCTGTGGAACGCCCGCGCCGCCGGCCACGACGCCGAGGGCGTGGTGGACGCACTGATCAAGTACTCGCGGTACCCGGTGCCGCATGCGCTGCTGGTCGACGTGGCCGAGACGATGGACCGGTACGGCCGGCTCCAGCTCGCCAACGACCCCGTGCACGGGCTGGTGCTGCGCGCCCTGGACCGGGTGGTGCTGGTCGAGGTGGCCAAGAGCAAGAAGCTCGCCGGGATGCTGGGCACGAAGCTCGACGACGACACCATCGCGGTGCATCCGTCCGAGCGGGGGCGACTCAAGCAGGCCCTGCTCAAGCTCGGCTGGCCGGCGGAGGACCTGGCCGGGTACGTCGACGGCGAGGCACACCCGATCGAGCTGGCCGAGGCCGGCAAGGGCGGCGGCAAGCCGTGGACGCTGCGGTCGTACCAGCGGGAAGCCGTCGAGGCGTTCTGGGCCGGCGGGTCGGGCGTGGTGGTGCTGCCCTGCGGCGCCGGCAAGACGCTGGTGGGTGCGGCGGCGATGGCCGAGGCGAAGGCGACCACGCTGATCCTGGTCACCAACACGGTCGCCGGCCGGCAGTGGAAGCGGGAGCTGATCGCCCGTACATCGCTGACCGAGGAGGAGATCGGCGAGTACTCCGGCGAACGCAAGGAGATCCGGCCGGTCACCATCGCCACGTACCAGGTGCTCACCGCGCGGCGCGGCGGCGCCTTCACCCACCTGGACCTGTTCAATGCCCGCGACTGGGGCCTGGTCGTCTACGACGAGGTGCACCTGCTGCCCGCGCCGATCTTCCGGTTCACCGCGGACCTGCAGGCCCGCCGCCGGCTCGGGCTGACCGCCACCCTGGTCCGCGAGGACGGCCGGGAGGGCGACGTGTTCAGCCTGATCGGCCCGAAGCGGTACGACGCGCCCTGGAAGGACATCGAGTCGCAGGGCTGGATCGCCCCGGCCGAATGCACCGAGGTCAGGGTCACCCTCACCGACACGGAGCGGATGGCGTACGCGACGGCGGAGGTCGAGGAGCGCTACCGGATGGCGGCCACCGCCCGCACCAAGCTGCCGGTGGTGAAGGCGCTGGTCGACCGGCATCCGGACGAGCAGACGCTGGTGATCGGCGCGTACATCGACCAGTTGCACCAGTTGGGCGAGTATCTGGACGCCCCGATCGTGCAAGGCGCGACCACGAACAAGGAGCGGGAGCGGCTCTTCGACGCGTTCCGATCGGGTGAGATCAAGACCCTGGTCATCTCCAAGGTCGGCAACTTCTCCATCGACCTGCCCGAGGCGGCGGTGGCGATCCAGGTCTCCGGCACCTTCGGCTCCCGCCAGGAGGAGGCGCAGCGCCTCGGCCGGGTGCTCCGCCCCAAGGCCGACGGCCGGCAGGCACACTTCTACACGGTCGTCTCCCGGGACACCATCGACACCGAGTACGCCGCCCACCGCCAGCGTTTCCTCGCCGAGCAGGGGTACGCGTACACCATCGTCGACGCCGACGACGTCCTCGGCCCACCCCTGCCCACCGTCGACTGAACTCAGACGGTCCACCGCCCGGCCGGGAACATCGCGCTGACCGGGGGATGCGTCGCCGGTGACGGAGGGCTCAACTGGAACTCGCATCGCCAGTGCGGCAACAGCACCTCCCGCTGTGCCGCCGACCAGAGCGAGGTGGCCATGAGCCAGGATCCGGCGATCACCGACCCCGACCTGTACAAGGTGGTCTTCGAAAACGACCGCGTACGGGTCCTCGAATACCTGGACCAGCCGGGCGCCAAGACCCACCCGCACCGGCACCCGGACAGCGTCATGTACACGCTGAGTTCCTTCCGCCGCAGGATCAGCGCCGGCGGGCGGGAGGTCGACGTCGAGCTACCGGCCGGGCAGGTGCGCTGGCTGGACGCACAGGAGCACTCCGGCCAGAACATCGGCGACACCGACACGCACACGCTCTTCATCGAGCTGAAGGAGCCGAGCCCGGCCCGCCCGACGGCGACCGACGCCCCGCTCGGGCCCAGCAGCGGAGCTTAGAAACGCCCGCGCGCTTCCTCAGGCGGCCCTGAGCTTGCGCAGGATGTACTGGTTGAGGCTCATGCCATCCTCGGCGGCCTGGATGGCGAGTTCGCGGTGCAGGCTCTGTAATGGGATACCTCAGGATGGGAATCTGTCTGCATCACATGGCCTCCTTCTTGTCGATCGCCTTGAGCACCTGCCGTACCTGATACGCCTTGGCTTTGCCCTTGTCATTCTGAATATTGACGCGTGGGTCGCCGGCCCAAGGCATCTTGAACACCGCATGGGATGTGCCGGCCTGCCGCGGCTTCCCGAAGTAGTGCTCGCACACCCCAAGAGATCGTTGTAGGCGATGTTCTGCTGGTTCTTTCGCATCGCTTCAACGATCTTCGCTATGGAGGCCTTCCCCGCGCTGCCGATCAAGGCTCGCGGCGGCAAGCGTCCCCTCGCCGGAACGACCATCGGCATCCCGCAGACCGACTGGATGTCCCAGGGCGGCACGGGTGCCCCGCCCGCCGAGACGTACGACGGCGACCACCGGGCCGCCTTCGAGCGCTTCAAGGCCGAACTGGTGGCCCTGGGGGCCACGGTCAAGGAGTTCCCGGGCCTGGACGTCACCGTGGCGGAGAACGACCCCTACTTCCGCACCAGCGAACGCCTACCGCTGCCCAACGGCACCGTGGTGTCGCCTGCCACGGCGGTGCTCAGCCCGAACCGGTACGAAATCCGCTACTGGCAGGCGGTCGAGGCGTTCGCCGAGGCGTACCCGGAGAATGCCGCCGCGTTGACCCGGCAGTTCGGCAACCTCGCCCAGGCGGCGGCAAACGCCGGCGCGATCCCGGCCTCGGTACGGGACGAGGGCGAACGCCGCCGGCGCACGTTGCAGGCCAACTACCAGCAGGCGCTCGACAGCGCCGGCGTCGACTTCATGCTGGTGCTGCCGATCGGCGCGCAGATCGGCCCCCGGGTCGGCGGCACCCAGCTGCGCAACTACCGCACCTTCTACCAGCTCCCGAACGCGCTCACCTGGCCGATGGTGACCTTCCCGATCGGGTACGACAGCACCGAGGGGCTGCCGATCAACGCCGCCTTCTGGGGGCCGCGCTTCTCGGAGCCGGCGCTGATCCAGGCCGCCCTGGACTACCAGGACAAGCACCCGCAGCACCACCGGGCGGCACCGACCGACCCCGTCTTCGCGGCGCCGCAGGCGCGGCGGATGGCTCCTGTCGAGGAGACGGTGCCGCCGGAGCTGTCGAACGACCCGCTCGTCGCCGAGGAGGCGTGGTCATGACCGAGCCGTTCCTGACCGTGGAGTGGCAGCCGCTGCTCAACGCCGGCTTCCCGTTGCCGGATCCGAAGCACGAGCCCGCACCGACGATGGCCGTCGAGTGGGGACCGAAGCTCGGCACCAGCTGGTACGCCTACGGCGACGAGCCCGCCGAGAAGACCGACCCCCGCTGACGAACCACGACCGCCCGCCAGTCTCCCTCCGATCCGATGCCGCTCGGGAGACCGGCGGGCGGTCCTGTTCGCCGGCTGTTAACGGCGGCGACAGCCGGTGCTCGGCCGTGCGTGCCAGCCTCCGTCCGGAGTCTGAACAGACGGAGGAGCAGTGACAGTCAAGAGATCGTTCCCCAGGCTGGCGATTGCTGGCGCCACCATCGCCGCCCTCGCCATCACCGGCACGGCCCACGCCGGGCAGAAGCCGCAGAAGCCCGCCGGGCCGGCGAAAGCCTTTGACCGCACCGCCACCTACCCGGTCTTCCTGAACCGCCCGGCCGGCGAGGACCCGACCACCGAGACGGTGGCCGAGATCTCCGCGGTCAGCGAGGACGGCCGTACCCTGGTCTACACCGACGCGCTGGCCCGCCGGATCGGCTTCCTCGACATCTCCCGGGCCGACCAGCCGCGTGGGCTCGGCACCCTCTCCCTGACCCAGCTCGGCGACGCCGAGGACGAGCCGACCTCGGTGGCCGTGGTCGGTCGCTACGTCCTGGTCGTGGTGAACACCAGCGCCAGCTACACCGACCCGTCCGGCCGCCTCGACGTGATCGAGCTGGCCACCCGCAAGCGGGTACGCAGCTTCGACCTCGGCGGCCAGCCCGACTCGATCGCGATCAGCGCCGACCAGCGGTACGCGGCGATCGCCATCGAGAACGAGCGGGACGAGGAGGCCACCCCGCCCGGCGGCAAGAAGGGCGACCTGCCGCAGGCGCCCGCCGGTTTCGTGCAGATCGTCGACCTGCCCGGCGGTGGCCCGCAGAAATGGTCGCTGCGGACCGTACCGCTGACCACCGCCGACGGCCGGGCGCTGCCCGCGCTGGCCGCCGCCGGGATCACCGAGCCCACCGACCCGGAGCCGGAGTACGTCGCGATCAACGGACGTAACCAGCTCGTGGTGACCCTCCAGGAGAACAACGGCATCGTCCTGATCGACCTGCCCACCGGCCGGATCACCGGCGCGTTCTCGGCCGGCACCGCCTCGGTGGACCGAATCGACACGGCCAAGGACGGCGTGATCGACCTGACCGGCTCGATCACCGACGTACCCCGGGAGCCGGACGCGGTGGCCTGGATCGACGACCGCTACCTCGCCACCGCGAACGAGGGTGACTGGCGGGGCGGCACCCGGGGCTGGACGGTCTTCGACAGCCGCACCGGCCGGGTGGCCTGGGACGCCGGCAACACCTTCGAGTGGCTGGGCGTCCGGCACGGCCTGCACAACAATGACCGGGCGGGGAAGAAGGGCACCGAGCCGGAGGGGCTGGCCGTCGCCGAGTTCGGCGGCACCCGGTACGCCTTCGTCGGCTCGGAGCGCAGCAACTTCGTCGCCGTCTACGACGTGAGCAAGCCGACCGCCCCGGTGTTCAAGCAGATCCTCGCCACCACGAACGGGCCGGAGGGCCTGCTGCCGATCCCGTCGCGCGGCCTGCTCGCGGTCTCCAGCGAGACCGACAACGCCGCGGTCGGTGTGCGCGCCTCGGTGTCGCTGTACCACCTCGGCAAGGGCACCCCCGGGTTCCCGAGCATCGTCTCCGGCCCGGACGCCACCGGGGCGCCGATCGGGTGGGGTGCGCTGGGCGCCCTCTCCGCCGACCCGAAGCAGCCGCACCTGCTCTACAGCGTGACCGACGCCGCGTACGCCAAGACCCAGATCTTCACCATCGACGCGCGCAAGAGCCCGGCGGTGATCACCGGGGCGCTGCCGGTCCGCGACGAGCGCGGTGAGCCGGTCGGGTACGACGCGGAGGGGATCTTCGCCCGCCCGCAGGGCGGCTTCTGGCTGGCCGTCGAGGGGGCGAGCGGCCCGGAGAACAAGCTGGTCCGGCTGGACGCCGCCGGGGTGACCCGGCAGGTCGTGCCGCTGCCCGCCGACATCGCCGCCGGCCTGGGCAAGCAGGGCTTCGAGGGGGTCACCGCGACCACCGACAAGCGTGGCCGGGAGATCGTCTGGGCGGTGCTCCAGCGGGAGGTGTCCACCGACCCGGCGGGTGTGGTCCGGATCGGCCGGTACGACGTGACGGCCGGGACGTGGAGCTGGTTCGGGTACCGGCTGGAGCGCACCGACGTCCCCGGTGACTGGATCGGGCTCTCCGAGATCACCGTGGTCGGCGACCGGCTCGCGGTGATCGAGCGGGACAAGCTGAACGGCCCGGCCGCCGCGATCAAGCGGATCTACACGGTCGAGCTGCCGGACGGCCCGGCCGCCTCCGGCCCGCTGGAGGTGCTGCCGAAGCGGCTCGCCCTGGACGTCCTGCCGGCGCTGCGCGCCACCAACGGCTGGACCCAGGAGA
>NZ_JBFBAO010000233.1:0-11321 GCF_040682255.1 Micromonospora sp. NPDC051296
TCGGCGGCGTGCCGGGCCACCGCCCGAGCCTGCGTGACCTCCACCCACAGGTCGGCCAGCCGGTGCTTGACCGCCTGGAACGAGCCGACCGGCCGGCCGAACTGGTGGCGGGTGCGCACGTACGCGACAGTCGTGTCCAGACACCACTGGGCCAGGCCGACCTGTTCCGAGGCGAGCAGTGCCGCACCGGCGGTCAGCGCCGCCGACACCGCACGGCTCGCCACCGCGCCGGCCGCGATCGGCCGGGCGGGAGCGCCGGTGAACACCACGTCGACCAGCGGACGGGTGACGTCGAGCGACACCACGGGCGTCATCCGCACCCCGGGGCCGCAGGTCTCGACGGCGTACAACCCGTCACCGGCGGGAACCAGCAGCACGTCGCAGCACAGCGCTTCGGCCACGCCGTCCACCATGCCACGCAGCACCGGACGGGACTCGACCCCGGCCGACCGGGCTACCACGCCGGGCAGCGCCGAGCCGGGCTCGGCCGTGACCGTCGGATCGGGTTCTGGTGGGGGTGCCGCGTCGGGCGCGGTGGCCAGGCCGACCGCCAGCGCCACGGAGCGCTCACCGGTGGCCAACTGGCCGAGCAACTCGGTCTCGCCGCAGGCCAGCAGCGCCCGGGTGGCCACGGCGGCGCCCAGGAACGGCACCGGCGCGACCGCCCGGCCCAGCTCCTCCAGCACCACCGCGACCTCGCGGAAGCCGGCCCCGGCTCCGCCGTGCTCGGCGGGCACCGCCAAGCCGGTAACGCCAAGCTGATCGATCAGCCGGTTCCACAGTGCCACGTCGTACGGTTCGTCGCCGTCCAGCCGGGCGAGGGTCCGCTGCCACGGCGCGTGCGCCGCCAACAGGGCGCGTACGCTGTCCCGAAGCGCCTCCTCGTCCGCGCCGTAGAGCAGGTCGGTCATCGGTCCACCCGGGGTTCGGCGGGCAGGCCGAGCACTCGCTCGGCGATCACGGTGCGCAGGATCTCCGACGTCCCGCCCTCGATCGAGTTGCCCCGGGCCCGCAGGTAGCGGTAGGTGGCGGTGCGGCCGAGCAGGTCCGGTTCCGTCGGACGGTGCATCACCCAGTCGTCGTGCCGCAGCCCCTGGGCACCGAGCAGCTCCACCTCCAGTCCGCTGATCCGCTGGTTCAGCTCGGCGAAGGAGAGCTTCACCGCCGAGCCCTCCGGGCCGGGCTGGCCGGCGGCGACGAGCTGGCGCAGCCGCAGCGCGGCCAACCGGGCGGCCTCGGCGCGTACCCACGAGTGGAGGATCTCCTCGTGCAGCCCGGCGGTACGCAGCTCCGGCCGCTCCCGCCACAGGCGGGCCACCAGGCCGACCATCCCGCCCTCACGGGGCAGCGGTCGCCCACCGATCGCGACGCGTTCGTTCATCAGGGTGGTGCGGGCCACCTGCCACCCCTGTCCCTCCGCGCCCACCCGCTGGGCGTCGGGCACCCGGACGCCAGTCAGGAAGACCTCGTTGAACTCCGCCTCGCCGGTGAGCTGACGCAGCGGCCGTACCTGCACGCCCGGCGTGGTCATGTCACAGACGAAATAGGTGATGCCGTGGTGCTTGGGCACGGCCGGGTCGGTGCGGGCCAGCAGGATCGCCCAGCGCGCCTCGTGGGCCATCGACGTCCACACCTTCTGCCCGTCGACCACCCAGTCGTCGCCGTCGCGGGCCGCGCGGGTGCGCAGGCCGGCCAGGTCGGATCCGGCGTCCGGCTCGCTGAACAGCTGGCACCAGGCCTCCTCGCCGGTCCACAGCGGGCGCAGCCAGCGCCGGCACTGCGCGTCGGTGCCGTGCCGCAGCAGGGTCGGCGCGGCCATGCCGAGCCCGATGCTGTTGCGGCGGGGGCGGTTGTCCGGCGCGCCGGCCTCGGCGAAGGCCGCGTCGACCACCGGTTGCAGGTGCGGTGGCGCGGCCAGCCCGCCGAGCCCGGTCGGATAGTGCACCCAGGCCAGCCCGGCGTCGAACCGGGCGCGCAGGAAGCCGACCCGGTCACCGCCCGGGTCGTGCGTACGCAGGAACGCGGCGACCAGCCCCCGCAGCCGGTCGGCGGTGTGGTCGGACACTCGCCACCTCCGAGATATTTGCACTGCCAATGCAATCTAGTGCCGCCGGCCGTTGGGACGGAAGACCGGCGGTCGGACGGTCCGGGGCGGCCGCACCGGCGACCGCCCCGGGGCACCTCAGTGCGGGCAGGTGTTGCGGTACTCCTCGATGGCCAGGCCGCTCGGGCCCGGGCAGAGGAACTGCTCGTAGCGGGTGTCGTCGTCGACGAACCGCTTCAACCAGGACACCATCTGCTTGGCGGTGGGCGTGTTGACCGACTGCGGGAAGAAGTGACTCGCGTTGTTGAGCTCCAGGTACGCCTTCTCCGCCGAGGCCGGGATGGTGTTGTAGAACGGCTCGGAGTGCGAGGAGACCGGGGCGACGGTGTCGCTCTCGCCGCCGATGATCAGCGTCGGCACCCGCAGGTTCGACCAGTTCTTGGTCAGGTTCCACGGCGCGAGCGGCACGGCCGCCTGCAACGACGGCCGGCTGGCGGCGGCCTCCAGGCTGCCCCCGCCGCCCATCGAGTGACCGGCCACGGCGAGCCGGCTGCCGTCGACCCGGCTGCGCACCGAACTGCGCTCGACCAGGTAGTCCAACGCGGCCAGCAGTTGCCGACCCCGGCTGGCCGGCTGGTCCAGGCGGCTGTTGGTCTCGATGCCGATGACCACGAAGCCGTGCGAGGCGATCCGCGGCCCCAGCCAGTCGATGCTCGACCAGGCGGCGGTGTAGCCGGGCGAGATGGCCACCGCGCCGAAGGTGCCCTGGCTGGTGCTGGTCGGGTAGTAGATGACACCGCCGCCGAAGCCGCTGACCAGAGAGGAGACGTTCAGCGAGGAGGTGGCAAACGGACCGCGGCTGGCCTCCAGGATCGCATGGGTCGGCGCAGGACCGCGCTCGTACGGGTTCGCCGCCTGGGCGGCGGACGAGGTGGCGACGACGCCGCCGGCGGCCAGGACGGCAGCCATCGCCAACCGGGCCACGAGGGAGAGGGAACGGGGACGGGTGGTGGTGGATGATCGCACGTCGGATACTCCCTTGAGTCGGAGCTGTATCGACTGCGATCAGTGTTTGCGCTGCCCCACCGGCACCGCATCGGCAAAATCACCAGTCACCCGGATCAAGGAGTCCCGGCAAGTACCGCGAATGCCCGACGTGCGGCCGCGCCTGCTGCCAGGCTTGACACCGACGCGGGTCAGGTGGCGCTCGGCTGCCCGCCCGCCGGAGGAGGATCTCGTGGACGAGGGCCGGCGCAAGCAGCGGATCCGGGAGGCGTTCGACCAGTGGGCCGCCGGGACCGGAACCGTGTTCGACCTGCTGGCCGCCGACGCGACCTGGACCGTGGTCGGCAACAGCGTGGTCGCCGGCACCTACCAGGGGCGGGACGATTTCTTCCGCCGGGCTCTCGATCCGTTCAACGCGCGGCTGTCCACACCCGCCGCGCCCACCGTGCACGGCATCTACGCCGATGGCGATGTCGTCATCGCATACTTCGACACGGCGTCCACGGCCCGCGACGGACAGCCGTACCACAACACGTACACCTGGTACCTGACCATGCCGGACCAGGAGATCGTCGATGTTGTCGCCTTCTTCGACAGCATCGCCTTCGACGACCTGTGGCAGCGGGTCACGCCGGCCTGATCCGAGTTCTGCCCGGACGACGTGACGGTCACCTCCGGCACCGGGATCCGCGCCGGTGCCGCCGGCGGGGCCGAGAGACCCCGCCGGCGGCACGGCGACCGGGCGACGTCAGAGGCTGGTGCAGAGCGTGCCGTTGAGCCGGAACGCGGTCGGCAGGACGTTCGGGCCGCTGTACGCGCCGACGAAGCCCGCACTCGTGCTGGCCCCGCCGTCGATCCGTCGGTTGTCGGCGGTGCTGGTGACCCTGACCGCGGTGCCGACCTGCTCCCAGTTCGCGCTCCAGCCGCTGCTCACCTGCTGCCAGGTCGTCGGCCAGGTCCAGGTCAGCGTCCAGCCGTCGATCGGGCTCGCCGCGTTGTTGACGATGTCGACGGTGCCCACGTAGCCGTTGCCCCAGTCGGTGGTGTTGGTGAAGCGGACGCCGCAGGTGCTGCTGGCCGGGCTGCCGGTGGTGAAGGTGAGCGGCGGTGAGGCCCAGGAGACCCGACCCGCGGTGTCCCGGGTCAGCACGTTGACGGTGTACCTGCTGCCGGCGTTGAGGTTGCCGACCGTGAAGGTGGTGCCCGTCGTCTCGCCGAGTTGCTCGCTGACCGCACCGTTCTGCCGGTACAACTCGTACTTGGCGATCGGGCTGGCGCCGCGGGTGGCCGCCGGCCAGGAGATCGTCGCGGTCCGGTCGGTGACGCCGCTGGCGGTGGGCTGGCCGGGCGCACCGGGCTGGCCGGTCACCGCGGTGGCCGGGCGCACCACGAGCGTGGTCAGCGAGTACGGCGGCAGCGTCCGGCTGGTCGCGCTGCCGCTCTGGTCGGTGGCGATGGAGCTGGCGCCGTTGGTGTGGGTGTAGACCCGCGGCGCGGCGGCGGTCGGCGTGAAGCCGGCGTAGTCGATGGTGACCGGATGGGAGTTGTCCGGGTCCTTGTTCACCAGCAGCACCGCGACCTCCCCATTGCTCCGCCGTACCGCGTGCGCGGTGACCAGCGGCTGATCCGATCCGGCGCGGATGAACTGGTCGCCGGTCCGCGCGAAGACGCTCATCATGGACAGCCCGTGGTACGACGCGAACGGCGTGTTCAGTGGCGGCTCGCAGACCGACCCGTCTGAGGTGCAGGTGCCGCTGGAGAACATGCCGTAGTCGCCGTAGTCCGTCTGCCCGGCCACGGTGGAGACCGTGCCGATCCCGTTGCGCACGTTCCACCACTGGACGGTGAAGACGCCGTTGGCCAGCAGCCCGCTGTAGGCGTCGGCCAGGAACAGCGCGGCCGGCTGGCTGGTCATGCCACCGGAGGTGACGTTGAGCTCGGTGAGGCTGATCCCGATGCGCGCGGCGTTCGGCCCGGCGTACCGGGTGATCTGCTGCCGGAGCAGCTGGACCGCGTCGGTGATGTGGCTGGTCCGGGGCAGCGACTCGGCGGCGCTGCCGCCCGGGTACCAGTGCACGTCGACGAAGTCGATCTTCGGCCCGGCGATGCTGAGCACGGTCTGGTTCCAGGGGCCCGGATCGTTGCCGGCGGTCAGGCCGTCCGGCCAGTTCGCCGGCATGGTCAGCACCGCGCCCACCTTGATGGTGGGGTCGACGGCCTTCATCGCGTCGGCGTACTCGACCACCAGGTTCGCGTAGTAGGTCGCGCTCTTGTCCGGGTGGTGGTCGGCCTCCCAAGCCGACCCGTAGTGCCCGTTGCCGTAGTTCTCGTTGCCGACCGTCCAGTACCGGGCACCGTACTTCTTGGTCACGTTGGCGTACCGCACCCAGTCGGCGGCCTCGGCGGGGGTACCGGTGCCGTAGTTCGCGATGATCATCGGCTGGGCGCCGGCCCGCTGCACGCCGGCCATGAAGGTGTCGAAGTCGGTGCCCGGGGCGACGTAGCCGCCGGGCGCGGTGTGGTCCCGCCAGTGGTAGATGTCGGCGTACGAGCCGCCCGGGTAGCGCATCATCTGGACGCCGGCGGCGCGGAGCAGGTCCGACGTCTCGACCGTACCCAACTGCGAGTCCCAGATGGCGTGGTTGACGCCGAGCGCGGTGTCGGGCACGGTGGCCAGCCCCGCCCTCGTGTTCACGGTCACGGTCACCGGCGCGGTCGCCGCGCTGACGCTCGGCTGGTGGATTCCGACCAGCGCACCCGTGGCGAGCAGCATGCTCGCCACGAGTGCCGTGCGGCCGGGTCGGGACAGCCGCGGCGCCGGGATGAGGCGTCGGCGACCGGATGTGCTCGGAGCTCTCATGGTTGTTCCTTCGTTGATCGCGGCGGAGTTTCGCCCGACCCGGGTCCCCTGTGGCGGGTCCTCGGCGGCGGAAGGAGGGACACCCGGACGGCTGAGGCCATCTGCCGTCGTCCCCCCGGGTCCGTGGCGGCCCCGGCTGCCCATCGGGCGACGGTCACTCGCGCGCGCGACAACGCATCGAGGCACAAGAATCCCACAGCACCCGGGATGACTCAACGGCGCGTTCCACCGTCGCCCACAAATAGTAAGGTTTGTGAACAGTCGATGATACGATGACGTCCGTCGATGTGCAGTCCGGCCGTCGACTCCCCCGATCCCCACCGGAAGGAGTGATCACATGTCGAGATTGCGCGCCCTGGCCGCGCTCGCGGCGCTGACCCTCGCCGGCGCACTGCTGGCGATCATCCCGTCGACCGCCGCGTCCGCCGCCGCCTGCGCGACCCCGTGGCAGTCCTCGGCCGTCTACACCGGAGGCCTGCAGGTCTCCCACAACGGCCGCAACTACCAGGCGAAGTGGTGGACCCAGAACGAGGCTCCGCCGGGCACCACCGGGGTCTGGCAGGATCTCGGCGCCTGCGGCGGCAGTAACCCGCCACCCTCGGGCAGTTGCAACTATCCGAACTGGGTCGCCGGCACCTGGTACGTCGCCGGCAGCATCGTGCGCTACACCAACGGTCAGTACTACATCGCCGAGCACGACAATCCCGGCTACGACCCGATCATCAGCACCTGGTACTGGGACCCGTACACCTGCTCGGGCACGCCGCCCACCAGCAGCCCGCCGAACCCCGGCGGCTTCGTGGTCAGCGAGGCCCAGTTCAACCAGATGTTCCCGGGCCGGAACTCCTTCTACACGTACTCCGGCCTGGTCGCCGCGCTCGGCGCCTACCCGGCGTTCGCCCGTACCGGCAGCGCCACGGTGCAGCGGCAGGAGGCCGCCGCGTTCCTGGCGAACGTGTACCACGAGACGGGCGGCCTGGTGCACATCGTGGAGCAGAACACGGCGAACTACCCGCACTACTGCGACTACGGCCAGCCGTACGGCTGCCCGGCCGGGCAGGCCGCCTACTACGGGCGCGGGCCGATCCAGCTGAGCTGGAACTTCAACTACAACGCGGCGGGCAACGCGCTCGGGCTGCCGCTGCTGACCAACCCGTGGCTGGTGCAGAACGACGCCGCAGTGGCCTGGAAGACCGCCATCTGGTACTGGATGACGCAGAACGGGCCCGGCACGATGACGGCACACAGCGCGATGGTCAACGGCGCCGGGTTCGGCCAGACCATCCGCAGCATCAACGGCTCGATCGAGTGCAACGGCGGCAACCCCGCCCAGGTGCAGAGCCGGGTCACCCGGTACCAGCAGTTCGTCGGCATCCTCGGCGTACCCGCCGGAGCGAACCTCTACTGCTGAGCCGTCGGTCTGGCGCCGCCACAGTGCGTCGGTGGCGCCAGACCGGTCAGCCCACCTTGGGCGTGGCCCGGTCGATGATCGCGGCGAAGTCGACCCCGGCCGGCAGCGTGCCGTACGCGTGGCCCCGGTCGCCGCCCAGCCGGGAAGCGCAGAAGGCGTCGGCGACGGCCGGGTGGCCGTGCCGCACCAGCAGCGCCCCCTGAAGCACCAGCGCCAACTGCTCGACCATCCGGCGGGCCCGCACCTCCAGGTCGGCGGGGTCGGACAGGGCGACCTGGAGCTGCCGTACCGCCGCGTCGAGTCGCGGGTCGGCGCCGGCCGCGGCGTCCACCTCGGCGCGGAACGCCGCCATCACCTCGGGCTGGCCGGCGAGCGCGCGTAGGACGTCCAGCGCGGCCACGTTGCCGGAACCCTCCCAGATGGAGTTCAGCGGCGACTCGCGGAACAGCCGCGGCATGCCGGACTCCTCGACGTAGCCGTTGCCGCCCAGGCACTCCAGTGCCTCGGCGGCGTGGCCCGGCCAGCGCTTGCACACCCAGTACTTGCCGACAGCGAGGGCGATCCGCTTGAACGCGGTCTCGGCCGCGTCGCCCCGGGCAGACCGGTCGGTCGCCCCGGCCAGCCGCATCATGAGTACGGTCGCCGCCTCGGACTCCACGGCCAGGTCGGCCAGCACGTTGCGCATCAACGGCTGGTCGACGAGATACCGGCCGAAGGCGTGCCGGTGGGCGGCATGGTGCGCGGCGGTGATCACGCCCTGGCGCATCCCGGCCGCCGCACCGATGACACAGTCGAGCCGGGTCAGGTTGACCATGTCGATGATGGTGCGTACGCCCCGGCCCTCGTCGCCGACCCGCCAGGCGACCGCGTCGTCGTACTCGACCTCGCTGGAGGCGTTGGAGCGGTTGCCGAGCTTGTCCTTCAGCCGCATCAGCCGCATCGGGTTACGGCTGCCGTCGGGGAGCACGCGCGGGACCAGGAAGCAGGTGAGCCCGCCCGGCGCCTGGGCGAGGGTGAGGAAGACGTCGCACATCGGCGCGGAGGTGAACCACTTGTGCCCGACGAGTCGGTAACTGCCGTCGGGCCGGGGGTGCGCGGCGGTGGTGTTGGCCCGTACGTCGGAGCCACCCTGTTTCTCCGTCATCGACATGCCCGCCAGCAGCCCCTGCTTGGTCAGCGGCACCCGCAGCCCGAAGTCGTACACCCGGGCGGTGAGCAGCGGCTCGTAACGCGCGGCCAGTTCCGGGGCGTGCCGCAGCGCCGGCACCGCCGCGTAGGTCATCGAGATCGGGCAGCCGTGGCCGGCGTCGGGACGCCAGGTGTAGAACTTGGCCGCCCGGGCCACGTGCGCGCCGGCCCGCTCGTCGGCCCACGGCGCCGCGTGCAGCCCGTGACCGACGGCGGTACGCATCAGCTCGTGCCAGGCGGGGTGGAACTCCACCTCGTCGACGCGGTGACCGTAACGGTCGTGGGTACGCAGCACCGGCGGGTGCTCGTTGGCCAGCCGGCCGTGCTCGATGGCCTGCTCGCTGCCGGCCAACCATCCCAGTTCGTGCAGTTCGGCCGCGGCCCAGCCGGCGCCCTCGCGGGCCAACCCGTCCAGCAGCGCCGGGTCGTCGGCGGTGTCGTGGCCGACCAGCGGGGGAACCTGGTTGAACACCTCGTGTGTGGTCACGGCGACACTCCCAACGCGCGGTGGATGAAGGCGGTCAGGCCGCCGATGGTGTCCGGGCCGGCGACCCCGGCGGCCAGCGGGCCCACCATGGCCTCGGCCAGGGCGCCGACCACGGCGGTGGAGGTCAGCTCGGCATCCTGCGGCGGCAGTTCACCACTGGCCACGCCGGCCGCCACGTAGCCGGCGATCAGCGTGGCGTGGGCGCGCCGGAAGATCAGCCGTTGCGCCTCGACCGCCGGGTCGACCGGCTCGGCGAGCAGGGCGTACGCCAGCCGCGGAGCCTGCAGGGCCCGACCGGAGAAGGTCTCGACGACGGCCCGGAGCTTGGCGGCGGCGGTCGTCTCCCGGGCCGCGGCCCGGGAGACCGCGTCGACCTCCCGCTGGCTCGCGGCGCGGAAGACCTCGGCGAACAGGTCGGCCTTGGCGGGAAAGTGGCGGTAGACGCTGCCGGTGGCCACGCCGGCCCGCTCGGCGACGGCGGCGACCGAACAGCCGGCGTACCCGTGCTCGGCCAGGATCCCGACCGCGGCGGCCACGATCCGCTCGCGCGAGGCGGTCAACCTCGCCTTCACCCGCTCCGTGCTCCGGTAGGCCACACAAGAATTGAACCATCATTCATTTCTTACCGGCAAGACCGGCACCGGACCGCGGCGGCAGCTACCGGCCGGCGCCCGGGTCACAACTCGTACGCCTCGGCGAGTTGCTTGCGCAACGCCTCGACATAGGGTTGCCACTCGGCGTCGAGGTTCGCAGCCTCCCCTTCGGTCACCACGACCGAGGCGTCCTGGTACGCCATGCCCGCGACCACCTGATGCCGTCGCCCCGGTGCCGGGTGGCTGGCGAGCAACGATGCCTGCTGGCGGATGGTGAGCTGGCGCAGCAGCGGGAGCTGCCGCGCGTGGTCCTCCCGGGTCGCGGCGATAGTCCGTCGCCACATGTCCATGGCGGCGCCCGGCGTCCCGTTGGGCGCGATGAGGGGGGCCAGCACGGGCGACAGCGCCAGCAAGTCGATCATGCTTAGGGCGCCGGTGGTGCCGGCCGCACGGGCCGCCATCTAGTCGGCCCGCACCTCCGCACGGCGCCCCTCCCACGCGTCGAGGGTGTTCATCGCCAGATGTACGACGAACAGCAGCCAGCTGAGCGCACCGGCGACCAGGCGCCAGATGGTGTACGACAGGGCGGCGAGCCCCTCCAGCCCGCGGTCGTAGGCATCACCGCGGGCTGGCCTGATCGCCGTGGACAACGCGCCGGGTCAATGGGTGTGCCGACCCGGATGGCCGCGACCGCCGTCGCGATGAGCCGCTCAGGTGAGCGGCTTGGCGAACCAGTGGTGGGCGTACGGGTTGGTGTTGTAGCGCGGGATCTCCCGGTAGCCCGCGCTGCGGTAGAGCCGCATCGCCTCGGTGAGGCTGCGGTTGGTGTCGAGCCGTACGCTGCCGGCGCCCGCGACTGCGGCGTGCCGCTCCAGCTCGTCCAGCAGCCGCCGGCCGACGCCGAGCCCGCGTACCGTGTCGGACACCCAGAGGCGCTTGATCTCGGCGGGTTCGCCGGCCTTCAGCCGCACGGCGCCGCATCCCACCGCCTCGGTCGAGACGGTGGCGACCAGGAACAGCCCCGCCGGGGGTACCAGCTCGTTGTCCTCGACGCCGCTGCCGGCCGGGTCGAAGCCGGCGTCGAAGCGTCCGGCGAGTTCCCGCGCGTACGCCCGCAGGCAGGCCCGGGCGCGCGGATCACCCGGATGGCACGGGGCCGATGGTGACCAGCGACGCCATGAGCAGCCGCTCCACCTCGGCCATGGCGGTGGTGAGCCGGGTGCGCTGGCCGGCGGAGAGCGGTTCGAGCACCGACCAGGCCAGGTTGTCGGACTTGCCGTCCAGCAGGTCCCACTCGGCCCGGCCGGCGTCGGTGAGCCGGGCGGTCCGCACCCGTCCGTCGCCCTCGCCGGGGCCCACCACGACGAGTCCCTCGCCCTCCAGCGTCCGCAGCAGCCGGCTGAGGTAACCGGCGTCGAGGTCCAGCCGGGTCCGCAGGGCGGCGACCTCGGCGCCCGCCGGGCCGATCTCCCACAGCAGCCGGGACTGCGCCAGTGGCCGGTCCCGAGCGAGGTAGCTGTCGTCCAGTGCGCCGACGCGCTGGGTCACCGTGCGGTTGAAGCGCCGCACCACGTCGATCAGTCCGCGATCCATGATTGCTGACTATAGTCAGGTAATCTGCGACCGCAGCGGGCGGACGTGCTGCTGATGGGCCGGCGCCCCCGCCGATCACGCACGCCCGCCAGAACCGCCAGCCTGCGTGACCGCAACCCTTTGTGACCACAACCCCGCCG
>NZ_JBFBAO010000234.1:0-11300 GCF_040682255.1 Micromonospora sp. NPDC051296
TACGGCGGCTATTTGGCGGAGGTGTTCCGCGCCGGCATCGAGTCGGTGCACCCGAGCCAGCTCGCGGCGGCCCGCTCGCTGGGCCTGACCTACCGGCAGACCATGCGGCACGTGGTGCTGCCGCAGGCCGTCCGGCGGGTGGCACCGCCCCTGCTCAACGATGTCGTGGCGTTGCAGAAGGACGTCGGCCTGGTCTCCCTGGCCGGGCCGATCGACGCGGTCCGGGCCGCGCAGATCGCCACCGCCCAGACGTTCAATTACACGCCGTACATCGTGGCCGGGGTGCTCTTCGTCCTGCTCGCGATCCCGCTGATCGCGGTCACCGATCAGGTGACGCTGCGGGCGGCCCGACGCCAGTCCGGAGGCTGACCATGGACGTGAGGCCGACCGTGGACGTGTTGCGGTGTCGGGGGCTGCGCAAGGAGTTCGGTGGCCAGGTCGTCCTCGACGGGCTCGACCTGACCGTCGCCGAGCATCAGGTGGTGGCGCTGATCGGGGCGTCCGGGTCGGGCAAGTCGACCCTGCTGCGCTGCGTCAACCTGCTGGAGGAACTGCACGACGGGACGATCGAGCTGGACGGCGAGGAGATCTCCGCGCCGGGCGTGGACCCCGACCAGGTACGCCGCCGCATCGGCATGGTCTTCCAGTCGTACAACCTCTTTCCGCACCTGAGCGTGCTGGACAACGTCACCCTCGCCCCGCGCCGGGTGCACCGCCGTTCCCGGGCCGAGGCCGAGGCACACGCCCGGGAGCTGCTGGACCGGGTCGGGCTGGGGGCGAAGGCCGACGCCTACCCGGACCGGCTCTCCGGTGGTCAGCAGCAGCGGGTGGCGATCGTCCGGGCGCTGGCCAACTCGCCCCGGCTGCTGCTGCTCGACGAGGTCACCTCGGCACTGGACCCGGAGCTGGTCGGCGAGGTGCTGACCATGATCCGCGACCTCAAGGCGGAGGGGATGACGATGGTCCTGGCCACCCACGAGATGGGCTTCGCCCGCGACGTGGCCGACCAGGTCTGCTTCCTCGACGCCGGCCGCGTGATCGAATCCGGCCCACCGCAGCAGCTGTTCGCCGGGCCCACCCACCCCCGCACCCGCCAGTTCCTGACCCGCATCATCGAAGCTGGCCGCCTCTGACCGCCCACCCGCCCCGCGGCCACCGTGTTGATCGTGAAGTTGACGGGCGGGACGGCGCTTGCCGACCAGGCCATTTCAGGATCGACGCAACGGGAGGCCCGCAAGTCGCGGTGATGGGCCTGGAATCACCGGCTACACATCGACGTCAACCCCACCGACCGCGATCAGGACGCCGAGCTTGAGCGCCTCCTGGCCGCCGGGGCCAAACTCGTCGACATCGGTCAGCCCGCGGAGGCGTCCTGGCACGTCCTCGCCGACCCAGAAGGCAACGAGTTCTGCCTGCTCAAGCGCCGCCTCGATCCACTCTGACGGCCCTTGCCAAACGATCGACGCAGCCGCCCGCCCACAGCCGCCAACAAGATCGGTCAGCGCCCACCGGGTGGTGGCACTGACGGGTCAACTCCATGGCGAGGGCACGGGTCGATTTGGTCGTTCACCGCAGCGGCGACCTGGGATCACCCCGCTCATCCGGCTGCACCAGGGCCAGCAACGCCGGGCGCAGTCTCGGACCGATCGGTAATCTATTGGTCGAGGCGCACCGACGACGGCTGGATTCAGTCAGGCGCCGAAGCCGACCCGCTGGTTGGCGGCGGTGGCGACCTGGCGGATGGCCAGGGCGGCGTCCAGGGCGGCCACGGTCGATGCCCAGCCCTTGTCCTCGGCGGAGTCGGGTAGGCCGGCGCGGTCGCGGGCCTGCTCGATGGTGTCGACGGTGAGCACGCCGTGGGCGACCGGCTTGCCCTCGTCGAGGGCGACCCGGGTCAGGCCGTCGGTGACCGAGCGGCAGACGTAGTCGAAGTGTGCGGTCGCGCCGCGTACCACCACGCCAAGGGCGACGACCACGTCGCAGCGGCGGGCGAGGGCCTGCGCCACCACCGGCAGTTCCACCGAGCCGGCCACCCGGGCCACCACCGCGCGCGCGCCGCACGCCTCGGCCGCGGCCACCGCCCGGTCCAGCATGTGGTCGGTCAGCTCGCCGTGCCACCGGGCGGCGACCACGCCCACGGTCATCCCCGTCGCGTCGACCGGGGTCGTTCCCGGCTCACCGAAACCCGCCATCGTTGCTACGCTCCGATCTCTTTGCCGGCCACCGGGCGCCCCATCGGGGCCTCGGCCACCTCGTCCAGGTCGAGCAGGTGTCCCATCCGGTCCCGCTTGGTGCGCAGGTAGCGGACGTTCTCCGGGTGCGGGCGCACCGGCAGGCTCTCCCGTCCGGAGACGGTGAGCCCGTAGCCCTCCAGCCCGGCCCGCTTGGCCGGGTTGTTGGTCAGCAGCCGCATCGACCGCACCCCGAGGTCGTAGAGGATCTGCGCGCCGGTGCCGTAGTCGCGGGCGTCGGCCGGCAGCCCGAGGTCGAGGTTCGCGTCGACCGTGTCGCGGCCCTGGTCCTGCAACTGGTACGCCTGCAACTTGTGCAGCAGCCCGATGCCGCGCCCCTCGTGGCCGCGGACGTAGAGCACCACGCCCCGGCCCTCCCGCGCCACCCGGTCCAGCGCGGCGTTGAGCTGCGGGCCGCAGTCGCAGCGCACCGAGGCGAAGACGTCGCCGGTGAGGCACTCGGAGTGCACCCGCACCAGCACGTCCCGGCCGTCGCCGAGGTCGCCCATCACCAGGGCGACGTGCTCGGCGGAGTCGAACTCGCTGCGGTAGCCCAGCGCCCGGAACACCCCGTGCTCGGTGGGCATCCGGGCGTCGGCGACCAGCTCGACCTGCTTCTCGGTCCGCCGCCGGTAGGCGATCAGGTCGGCGATGGTGACCAGGGTCAGGGTGTGCTCGGCGCAGAACTTCTCCAGGTCCGGCAGCCGCATCATGGTGCCGTCGTCGTTGACCAGCTCGCAGAGCACGCCGGCCGGGCGCAGGCCGGCCAGCCGGGTCAGGTCGACGGCCGCCTCGGTGTGCCCGGGACGGCGCAGCACCCCGCCCGTACGGGCCCGCAACGGCACCACGTGCCCGGGCCGGGCGAGGTCGGCCGGCCCGGTGCCCGGGTCGGCGAGCAGCCGGATGGTGTGTGCCCGGTCGGCGGCGGAGATGCCGGTGCTCACCCCCTCCCGGGCGTCGACAGTCACCGTGTACGCGGTCTGCCGGCGGTCCTGGTTGGTGTGGTGCATGGGCGGCAGGTCGAGCCGGTCGCACTCGCTCTCGGTGAGCGGCACGCAGATGAAGCCCGAGGTGTGCCGCACGGTGAAGGCGAGCAGCTCCGGGGTGGCCAGCTCGGCGGCGAAGATCAGGTCGCCCTCGTTCTCCCGGTCGGCGTCGTCCACCACGACGACCGGCCGGCCGGCGGCGATGTCCGCCAGGGCCTGCTCGATGCTGTCGAAGATGGTCGTCCCGCTTCGCTCGTTCATGCGACGGCCTCCGAGTAGGTGGACGGGATCGGGGCGGCCGGGCGGGTGGCCCGCGAGGTGCGCCACCAGCTGGCCAGGCCCCAGACGCAGAATGCGCCGTAGACGAGGTACATGGCCGCCGACGGATAGAACCCGCCGCGCAGCAGCAGTGGCACGCCGACGGCGTCCACCGCGATCCAGATCAGCCAGAAGTCCACCCAGCCGCGGGCCATCCCGTACGTGGCCAGCAGGCTGCCGGTGAGGATCCAGGCGTCCGGCAGCGGCCCCCAGGAACCGAGCGCGCCCAGCACCGGGTAGGCCAGCGCGGTGCCCACGACGGCGGCGGCGAGCAGGCCCAGCCGTTCCCGGCCGGTGGCCCACCGGGGCGCGACGGCCGCACCGCCGGTGGCGGTGCCGAGGCGGCGGGTGCGGGCCCAGCGCCACCAGCCGTAGAGGCTGACCGCGAAGAAGAACACCTGCCGGCCCGCCTGCCCGTACAGGTCGTGTGCCTGCGGGGTGGCGAAGGCGCCGCCAAGGAAGACGGTGAACAGCAGCGCGTTGCCGACCATGCCCACCGGCCAGGCCCAGACCAGTCGGCGCAGGCCGAACAGCGCGGAGGCGAGACCGAAGACGTTGCCGACGATCTCCCGGACCAGCACCGGCGAGCCGGCGACGTGGACCTCGGCGGTGAGCAGCCAGCCGAGCGGGCCGGTCATCACCGCACCGGCCCCGGGGCGGCGACACCGGGCAGTTCGACCGTCGGCCCGGCGCCGTCGGCCGCCCGGGCGCCGAGCAGCCGCTCGACGTACTTGGCCAGCACGTCCATCTCCAGGTTGACCGAGTCGCCCACCGCTCGGGCACCGAGTGTGGTCAGCGACAGGGTGGTGGGGATCAGGCCGACGGCGAACCAGTCCGGGCCGACCTCGGCCACGGTCAGCGAGACCCCGTCGACGGTGATCGAGCCCTTCTCCACCACGTACCGGGACAGGGTGGCGGGCAGCCGGAACCGGACCGTCTCCCACCGCTCGGCCGGCTCGCGGGCGAGCACCTCGCCCACGCCGTCGACGTGCCCCTGCACCAGGTGGCCGCCGAGGCGGCTGCCGAGCGCGGCGGCGCGCTCCAGGTTGACCCGGTCGCCGGCGCGCAGCGCGCCCAGCGCCGACCGGCGCAGCGTCTCGCCCATCACGTCGGCGGTGAACACTCCACCGTCGACGTCGACCACGGTCAGGCAGACGCCGTTGACCGCGATCGAGTCGCCGTGCCGGGCGTCGGAGGTGACCAGCGGGCCACGGACCGCTACCAGGGCCGAGTCCTGCGCCGTCGGGGTCACCCCGACGACCTCGCCCAGTTCCTCGACGATGCCGGTGAACATGCCTAGCCCTCCCTTTTGCGGGGCAGCGCGGTGATCCGCAGGTCGGGGCCGACCTGCGTGACGTCGATGATCTCCAGGTCGATGGCGTCGGTGATGGTGGTGACGCCCGCGTCGACCAGGGCGGCAGGCCCCGCGCCCAGCAGCCGGGGGGCGAGGTAGCCGACCACCCGGTCGACCAGGCCGGCCGCGAGGAACGCCCCGGCGAGCCGCGGGCCACCCTCCAGCAGGACGGCGCGCACTCCCTGACCGTGCAGGGCCGCCAGCAGCGCGAACAGGTCGACGCCGCCGTCCGGGCCGGCCCCCACCTCGGCCGCGGTGGCGATCCAGGTGCGGGCGGCGCCGTCGCGGACCTGGGCGTCGACCGGGGTACGCCCGGCCGAGTCGACCACCACCCGCAGCGGCTGCCGGATGGCCAGGCTGCCGTCGCGCAGATTGCGCACGGTGAGCCGGGGGTCGTCGGCGAGCACGGTGCCCACCCCGACGACCACCGCGTCGACGGTCGCGCGCAGCGCGTGCACGTCCATCCGGGCCGCCTCGGATGTGATCCACATGCTGGTGCCGTCGGCCGCCGCGGAGCGGCCGTCGAGGGTCGCCGCGTACTTCCAGATCACGAACGGCCAGCCCCGGCGCATCGCGGTCAGCCAGGCCACGTTGCCGCTCTCCGCCTCGCTGGCGCGTACCCCCAGGTCGACCCGGACGCCGGCGGCGCGCAGCGTCGCGGCGCCGCCGGTGGCGACCGGGTTGGGATCCGGTACGGCGATGACCACCCGGGCCACGCCGGCCTGCACCAGCGCGGTGCTGCAGGGGCCGGTGCGGCCGGTGTGGTCGCAGGGCTCCAGGGTGACCACCGCGGTGCCGTCCTTCGCCCGCTGGCCGGCCTGGGCCAGCGCGACGATCTCGGCGTGCGGCCCGCCGGCGTACGCGTGGAAGCCCTCGCCGACCACCTCGCCGTCGGCGTCGAGCAGCACGCAGCCGACCACCGGGTTGGGACTGGTCGTGCCGAGCCCGCGTGCCGCGAGTTCGATCGCGCGCCGCATCGCCTCATCGACGGAGACGCTCGCCATCGCCTGCCCATGCCCTCTCGCTCGTTCGCGCGGGCGGGGCGGGAGAGCAGACGGGCCGGCGGCGGAATCCGGGTACGGCACGGCCGCCCCGGCTGGTCGCACGCACGCCGAATTCCGGCGAGCCGTACGGCCCTTCCGTCCCGCGCGCTGTCTCCCATCCGGACTGTCTGGGCGCGGACGGGCCGCACCCAACCGTCGGCCCCGGATTCTCACCAGGTCCACCGGGCGGACGAACCGCTCCCGGGTCGCGGGCTTACCACGGTCGGACCGTGGATCACCGCCGGTTCGGAATTACACCGAGTCCCGCCAGCGCGTGGTGGGTACTGAGGGAAGTTTTACACGCCCTCGGGGGTGTTGGGCCACCCGGGCGAGCTACTTCACATGACGGTAATTGGGATCGGCGACACCGCGCCGGCGATCCACCGCCACGTACGAGCCGGGTTGGCTCTTGGCCACGGTCTTCATCTCGGAGGCGACCGTCATCGCCTCCAGCGGGTCGGTGATCCGCTTGTCGGCGTCGGAGACGGTGACCCCGATGGAGAGGGTGACCAGCGCGGCTCGCCGGATGTTGCCCCGCCGGTCCTTCAGCTCCACGTAGCCGCGTTCCCGGTCGGTGTGATCGTAGAGCGCGTCCGCGGCCCTCTCGAAGTCAGTCGACACCCGCGAGGTGAGCGGCACGACCTGCTCGGGGGCGCAGACGAAGACGAAGTCGTCGCCGCCGACGTGACCGAGGAAGGCCGGCGGCAGCGCCACCGAGACCACCGCCCGGTGCAGGCAACGGGCCAGCGCGGAGATGAAGTCGTCACCCCGGGAGAACCCGTACCGGTCGTTGACGCTCTTGAACCGGTCGATGTCGATGTAGCCGACCGCGTAGTCGGCCCCACCGCGAACCCGGTCGGCGATCTCCCGGCGGATGCGGTTGTTGCCCGGCAGGCCGGTCAGCGGGGAGACCTCGCGGAACTCCTTGTTGCGCCGCAGGGTCGAGGTGACCCGGGCCAGCAGCTCCAGGGTGTCGAAGGGCTTGACCAGGTAGTCGTCGGCACCGGCACTGAGCCCGTTGACCTTGTCCTGGGTCATCCCCTTGGCGGTCAGCATGATCACCGGCAGGGCCGCGGTCATCGGGTCGGCCCGCAGCCGCCGGGTCAGTTCCAGACCGTCGACCCGCGGCATCATCAGGTCGACCACGGCCAGGTCGGGCCGCTGCCGCTCGATCAGGTCGAGCGCCTCCTGGCCGTCGCAGGCGAGCATCACGTCGAAGCCGTGCAGCCGCAGGTTGAACTCGACGAAGCGGGCGATGTCCTCGTCGTCGTCGACGACGAGGATCACGTCCTTGCGGTCGCCGGCGGGCTCCACCTCAGACCCCGGTCGCCGCGCGCTCCGCCAGCCCGCGCAGCCGGCGTACCGCCTCGGCCGGGTCGTCAGCGCCGTAGACGGCGGTGCCGGCGACAAAGGCGTCGGCTCCGGCGGCGGCGGCCTGCTCGATGGTGTCGGCGGCGATCCCCCCGTCGACCTCGATGCGCAGTTCGAGGTGGCCGGCGTCGACGTGCCGCCGCGCGGCACGGACCTTGTCCAGCAGTTGCGGGATGAACCGCTGCCCACCGAACCCGGCCTTGATGGTCATGACCAGCAGCGTGTCGAAGCTGGGCAGCAGGTCGAGGTAGGGCTCGATGGGGGTGTCCCGGTCGATCGCCAGCCCCGCCTTGGCGCCGGCCGCCCGCAGGTCCTTGGCCAGCGCCACCGGATCGTCGCACGCCTCGGCGTGGAAGGTGACGTTGTACGCCCCGGCGTCGGCGTAGCCGGGCGCCCAGCGACGGGGATCCTCGATCATCAGGTGCACGTCGAAGGGCAGCTCGGTAGCGGCCCGCAGGCTCTGCACCACGGGCAACCCGATGGTCAGGTTGGGCACGAAGTGGTTGTCCATCACGTCCACGTGCAACCAGTCCGCGGCGTTCTCGACGGCACGGACCTCTTCGGCAAGACGGGCGAAATCGGCAGCGAGGATACTTGGCGCGACAATCGGCGGCGGTACGGTCACAGGGCCAGTGTACGAACGCGGCCGTCAACCGCTGACAGCACGTCACCAACCGGAACACCCCGTGACGCAGAGGTGACCAATGGTGCAGAATGGTCCCCTTCGGGCCGGCGGAACAGGACGAAGCAGGGCCATAACTGGCCATCCGACCGAATCGCGGCAACACTCCATCAGGGACGGTGACGGTATCGTGCAGGCCGGTGGGTGCGAGGGCCGGCAGCCGGGCGACGGCCCCCGGAAAGGGCGGACGATGCGACGGTGGCTCGCGGCGCTGGCGCTGGCCGGCGTGGCTGCGATTCTGCTGAGCGGCTGCGTACGACCGGGCGGGACGGACGGGGATCTCACCGACGACTGGCCCACGCTGCGCGTGCCGACGATGTTCGTACCGGCCACCGACGCCTGCCTGCCCCGGATCACCGCGGTCGTGCAGGCGAGCACCTACGAGACCGTGGACTGCGCCCGCAACCACCTGGCCGAGGCGGTGCACGTCGGCGAGTTCACCGGCCCGGGGGCCGACGGTCCGCGGCCGGAGCCGGGGTCGGCAGCGCTGCGGACGGCCCGGGCCGAATGCGACCAGCGGGCCCGGCTGGTGCTCGGCGGCGACTGGCACACCGCCCGGCTGACCCTGAACATCGCCCTGCCCTCGGTGTCGGCCTGGAACGGCGGCGCCCGGTGGTTCCGCTGCGACCTGAGCGAGACCGACAGCATCGACAACACCCGGCCGGTCAACCGCACCGGTAGCCTGCGCGGGGCCCTGATCGGCGATTCACCACTGATCCACCGCTGTTTCGACCCGAAGCTCATCGGCGACAACCTCAACTACATGGCCCCGGTGCTGTGCACCGAGCCGCATCGCGCCGAGTTCGTCGGCGTGTACATCGAACGGGACATGACCTGGGAGCAGTTCGTCGGCTCCGCCGATCAGGCACACAAGCGCTGCATGGAACTGATCGCCACGTTCGCCGACGTGCCGAACAATCCCGACTTGCCCTACCGCGCCGGCTCGATCTTCTATCCGCCGTCGCAGCGGGAATGGGACGAGGGCGACCGCGGGGTCCGCTGTTTCCTGTGGAGCGACGACCGCAAGCTCACCGGTTCGATGCGCGGAGTCGGCCCGCGGGGACTACCGGTGACCTGACCGTCGTGCCGTATGCTGCCGCACCGAGGCGTGCCACGATCCACGGGGGCGCAGGAACGGGCGGAGCGAGCGAGCCATCAGGCGCAGCAGCAGCAGTGGTGCCTCGCGCCGCCGCCTCGCTTCGCTCGCGGGCGGCGTGAGCAGGAGGTCGACGGTGATGCGACGGTGGCTGGCCGGGATCGCGTTGGGCGCGGTGGCGACACTGGCGCTGGCCGGCTGTAGCAGGCCGGCCGGAACGGACGGTGACCTGGTCGACGACTGGGCGCCGATGGCCGCCCCCACGGTGTTCACCCCCGAGTCGAAGACCTGCCACACCCGGCTGCAGGAGGTCGGCTACCTGCGGGCGTACGCCCCGGTGGGCTGCGAGCAGCCGCACCGGGTCGAGACCCTGCACGTCGGTACGCTCACCGACGCGGGCGGCGCCAACCCGCCCGCCACCGGCAGCGCGGGGATGCGCGCCGCGTTCGGCGAGTGCGACCGGGAGGTCCGGACCGCGCTGGGCGGCGACTGGCGTACCAGCCGGATCGGGCTGACCGTCGTCTTCCCGTCGCCGCCGGCCTGGACCGGTGGCGCACGCTGGTTCCGCTGCGACGCCCACGAGACGCGCAGCCTCGACGATCCGATCGCGGAGCAGCGCACCGCCAGCCTGTCCGGCTCGCTGGCCGGGTCGTCACCGTTGCGGCACGGTTGCTTCAACGCCAGCATCGAGGGCGACGAGGTGGCCGAGATGGTCGCCGTCAAGTGCACCACCCGGCACCGGGCCGAATTCGTCGGCATCTGGCAGGCCCCGGAGTCCAGCTATTCCGCATTCCTGAAGAACCCCGAGCGGACCCACCGGGCCTGTCGCAGCGTGATCGCCAAATTCGCCAAGCTCCCGGACGACGGCAATCTCCAGTACCGCGTCGGCACCATCGTCTACCACCCCGGACAGGACGAGTGGCGCAGCGGCAACCGGGGGGTGCAGTGCTTCCTGTGGAGCAACGAGCGCGGGCTCACCCGTTCGATGAAGGGCGCCGGCACCAGGGCGCTGCCGATCAACTGACCGCACCCTGGGCCGCGCCGGGTCGGACCCGGCGCGGCAGGGCTTACGGGTGAGCCGCGGCGCGGCTGGGGGTCAGCCGCGGCGCGAATCGGGGTGTCAGCCGCGGCGCAGCACGGCGAGGAACATGGCGTCGGTGCCGTGCCGGTGCGGCCACAGCTGCACCGTCGGCCCGTCGCCGAGCCCCGGCATGCCGGCCGGCAGCAGCGGCCGGGCGTCGACGAAATCCACCGACATGCCGGAGCGGCGGGCCGCCTCGGTCACCGTCACGTGGGTCTCCACGGTGTGCGGCGAACAGGTCACGTATGCCACCACACCGCCGGGGCGGACCGCCCGCAGCCCGGCGGCGAGCAACTCGCGCTGCAGCCGGGTCAGCGCCGGCAGATCCGACGGCTGACGCCGCCAGCGCGACTCCGGCCGGCGGCGCAGCGAGCCCAGCCCGGTGCACGGCGCGTCGACCAGCACCCGGTCGAAATGCTCCTCCGGCAGCTTCGGCTCGGCGCCGACCAGCCGGCCGTCGGTGTTCAGCACGGTGACCGGCAGACCCTGGGTCGCGTTCGCGACCAGCCGGGCCCGGTGCTCGGCCACCTCCACCGCGGTCAGCCGCGCCCCACGCTGCGCCGCGAGCGCCCCGAGCAGCCCTGACTTGCCGCCCGGCCCGGCGCACAGGTCGAGCCAGCGGCCGTCCGGGCCGTCCACCGACGCCGTGGCGAGGGCGTTCGCCACCAGCTGGGAACCCTCGTCCTGGACGTGGGCCCGCCCGTCGGCCACCGCCGCCAGATCGCCGGGGGCGCCGCCGCCGAGATAGACCGCGTACGGCGAGAAGGCACCCGGTGCGCCACCCACCTCGTCGGCCAGCTCGACCGGATCGGCCAGGCCGGGCCGGGCGCACAGGTGCACCGGTGGACGGACGTTGTCCTCGATCAGCAGCCGGGTGGTCTCCCCGAGGTCGCCGCCGAGCGCCTCGGCGAACGCCCGGACGATCCACTGTGGATGGCTGTAGGCCAGCGCGAGGTGACCGATCGGGTCGGTCTCCATCGGCGGCGCCAGGCGGGACACCCACTCGTCGGCGTCGCGGCCGGCGACCTCGCGCAGCACCGCGTTGGCGAACCCGGTCGCGCCCTGGCCGACCGCCCGGACCAGGTCGACGGTCGAGGAGACCGCCGCGTGCGCGGGCACCCGGGTGTGCAGCAGCTGG
>NZ_JBFBAO010000235.1:0-11229 GCF_040682255.1 Micromonospora sp. NPDC051296
AAACGCTCGGCTGGGACACCCCAGCCGAACGTCTCGCTAAGCTCCTAGCCGTCACCGGCTAGACCACCATGTTGCAACGACCCCTCGAATCCGCCCCTCAGGCGTTAAGAAGGGGCCCTTCCTTACCCACCACCACCAACAGCAAGGAAGGTGAGACGAGGATGAGACGACCAGTCGCACTGCGACTCCTGGCGGGGCTGGCCGCGACGGCCATGGGGGCCGCGGTCTGCGTGGCCCTGACGACACCCCAGGCATCGGCAGCGATCAGCAGCGCCACCGGCTTCGCGACCCGCAACGGTGGAACCACCGGGGGCACGGGCGGGCAGACGGTACGCGCCACCACGGGTACCCAGATCCACGCGGCCCTGTGCGGTCGGCCCAGCAGCAGCACCCCGATCATCATCCAGGTCGAGGGAACCATCAACCACGGCAACACCACCAAGGTGTCCGGGTCGAGCTGCAACACCGCCGCCGACGTGATCGAACTCAAGCAGATCAGCAACGTCAGCATCATCGGGGTCGGCAACGGGGCCGTCTTCGACCAGCTGGGCATCCACATCCGCGAGGCCAGCAACATCGTCATCCAGAACGTGACCGTCCGGAACGTCAAGAAGTCGGGCTCGCCGCTCTCCAACGGCGGCGACGCCATCGGCATGGAGGCCAACGTCCGCAACGTCTGGGTCGATCACGTCACGCTGGAGGCCTCGGGTGGCGAGGCGGAGGGCTTCGACGGCCTCTTCGACATGAAGAACAACACCCAGTACGTGACCCTGTCGTACAGCATCCTGCGCAACTCCGGCCGTGGTGGCCTCATCGGGTCCAGCGAGAGCGACCTCTCGAACGACTTCATCACGTTCCACCACAACCTGTACGAGAACCTCGACTCCCGCGTGCCCCTGCTCCGCGGCGGCACGGCACACATCTACAACAACCACTACGTGAACATCCGGGAGTCCGGCATCAACTCCCGGGCCGGGGCACGCGCCAAGGTGGACAACAACTACTTCCGGAACTCCAAGGACGTGCTGGGCACCTTCTACACCAACCAGGCCGGCTACTGGCAGGTCAGCGGCAACATCTTCGACAACGTGACCTGGTCCAGCCGCAGCAGCGACAACAACCCCGCCGGCCCGAACCCGACGTCCAACACCACCGTCAGCATCCCGTACTCCTACAGCCTCGACGGGGCCAGCTGCGTGCCGAGCATCGTCAGCCAGACCGCCGGCGCCAACAAGGGCATGCGGGTCTCCACCGGCAGTTGCTCGACGCAGGCACCAACGCCGACCCCGACCACCCCCACGCCCGGGCCCACCACCCCCACGCCCGGGCCGACCACGCCCAGCGGGCCCAACCTCAGCATCGGAGCCGACTCCGACGGCTCCAGCAAGGCCAGCGGGACGAGCTACGGCGACGTACGTGACGGCAACATGAGCACCGCCTGGTCGCCGTCTGGCGCGACCGGCCAGATCTCGATCAAGTGGGGTTCCGCCACCACCGTCTCCAGGATCAACATCCGTGAGGCATCCGGCTCGGTCGGCAACATCCGGTCGTGGCGGGTCCTCAACCACGACACCGGTGCCGTCCTGGCCTCGGGCAGCACGGCGGGCGTCATCACCTTCCCGGCCACCTCCCTGCGCAAGATCACCTTCGACATCGCCAGCTCGTCCGGCGCGCCGAGGGTCGCCGAGTTCGAGACCTACGCCGGATAGCACCGCATCCCGCCGGCCCGTCATGCCGGCGACCTGCCGACATCGATCCGTGGGTGGGGCCGTCAGACCGGGCGGCCCCACCCACGCTGCCCGCCCTTTGCACTGCTTCAACCGGCGCACCGATTCCAGGTCGATCCCGTTGCGCGCGTTGAGGCAGAGCAAAGGGGCCGCACAGACACGTCCAGCCCGGTGGCGCGGCCGGGCCAGCCGGGCGACCTCCGACGACAGGCGGTCCCCCGGCCGGGTGCGGACCGGCTCCGGCAGCGCGAGAAGTTCGACCTCGCCGTCGTACGGCAGAATCTGCGGGCGATGCAAGCGGCGACCATTCTCACCGCACTCGCCGACCTGGCCCCAGCCGGCGCCGAGCGGGTCTTCGACGTGTCCGGCACCGGCCGGCCACTGGTCTGGCTGCCCGAGCCGCACCGAGGCCCGCGCAGCGCCCGGCTGGACCGCCTGGCGGCACTGGACGCGCTGCACCGCGACGAACGGATCCTCCGCCTCGGCCTGGCCTTCCTGGTAGGCGGGGCCGACGTGGACGGCGGGCGGCGGCGCGTCCGACTGCCGCTGCTGGCCCAGCCGGTACGCCTGGAGCGCGGGCGACGCGGCTACCGGGTCGTCCCGGCCGGTGACCTCGAACTGACCCCACTGATCGAGGACCGGGAACTCGCCGCCCGGCTGGAGGCCGCCCCGGGGCTCGCCGGACCCGGCTGGCTGCCCGCGCCCGGCACCGCAGCCTGGATCACCGCGGCGGCCGAGGCCGCGGGTCTGAAGGTGAACGCGGTCGTCGCGAAGCCGAGCAGCATCGACGACACGGTCATCACCGGCGTTGCCGCCGCTGCCATCTTCGTGACGCGCGACGTGTTCGCCGGTCGACTCCGGGACACCCTGCTGAACTGGGCGGGCCGTCCCGGGTTGGCCGACACGGCACTGAGCAGGCTCTACCTGGGCAGCACCGACACCACCAGCAGCCCGACCACGACGGTCCACCCACCACAAGCCCCGGTCGCCGGCGGCCCACCGGCCAGGGCGACCGGCCCGGTGGGTACGGCGGAGCCGCCGGGCACCGGCGGGGCCGATCAGGACGACGTGCTGTCGCCCCTGCCGCTGAGCGCCGCGCAGCGGGACGTGATCCGGCGGGCCCGGACGGAACCTGTGGTGGTGGTCTCCGGGGCACCGGGCAACGGCAAGAGCCACGCCCTGGTCGCGGCCGCGCTGGACACCGTGGGCCGGGGCGGATCGGTGCTGGTGGCGACGCAGTCGGTGCACGCCGCGGAGGTGCTCGGCGAGCTGCTGCGCCGGCATCCCGGGCCCACCCCCGTGCTCTTCGGTGACGCCGAGCGACGCGAGGTCATCGCCGCCGAGCTGGCCGGCGGGGCCGCCGCCGGCGCCGACGACGCGCAGCTCCGCAGCGACGACGCCGCAGTGGCGACCGCCCGGGACCGGCACGCCGCGGTCCGGGCCGGAATCGCCGCGGCTCTGGAGCAGGAACGGCTGGCCGCGGCGCTGCCCGGCTGGCAGCCGTTGCTGCCCGCGCTGAGCCACGACGCCCCGGCGGCGTTCGAGCCGGACACCGACCTGGATGCGGTCCGGACCGCCCTGGCCGGCGCGAGCCGGTCCGGCGACGGCTGGTGGCGGCGAATGCGACGGTCGCACGCCGCGAGGCGGCTCCGGCGGCTGACGGGTGCCGGCCCCGACGTACCCGTCGAGCGGCTGCGGGCGGCGGTGGCCGCGGCAGCCGCGGTACGGGCGGCGGCCCGGCTGGCCGTGAGCGGTGGCACGGAGCTGGCGGCGGCCTGGCGGGCGCTGGCCGAGGCGGACACGGCGCTCGCCGAGGCGGTCGGCACGGCCCTGCGGCACCGGGCGACCAGCGCCCGACGGTGGACGGCGGACGCCCGGCGCGCCGTCAGCGGCCTGGGCACGTCCCTGCGGTCAGGACGCAACCGGCGCCGCGAGCTGCTCGCCGGGCTGGATGCCGACGCGCTGGTGCGGGCGTTGCCCCTGTGGGTGGGCACGGTGGCCGACGTCGAGGACCTGTTGCCGCCGGTGGCCGGCATGTTCGACCTGGTGGTGCTGGACGAGGCCGCGCACGTCGACCAGCTGCGGGCCGCTCCGGTGCTGGCCCGGGCACGACGGGCGCTGGTCGCCGGTGACCCGCGACAGCTGCGGTTCGTGTCCTTCGTGTCCGACGAGGACGTGGCCGCCACGCTGCACCGGCACGGCCTGGACCGCTTCGCCGATCGGCTCGACGTGCGGCGGTCCAGCGCCTTCGACGTGGCGGCCGGCGCCGCACCGGTCACCTGGCTCGGTGAGCACTACCGGTCCGCGCCACATCTGATCGGGTTCTCTGCCCGGCGGTTCTACGGCGGCCGGCTGGAGCTGGTCACCCGGCACCCGCGCAACGAGCGCGCCGACGCCATCGACGTGGTGACGGTCGCCGAGGCCGGTTTGGTCGACGGCGTCAACCAGGCCGAGGTGACGGCGGTGCTCGACCTGGTCCGGACCCTGTCGGCGCAGCCGCCCGAGGGTGGGATCGCGGTGATCAGCCCGTTCCGGGCCCAAGCGGACGCGGTGGAGGCGGCGCTGCTGTCGGCGTACGACGTCGACGAGATCGAACGGCTGGGCCTGCGGACGGGGACGGTGCACGCCTTCCAGGGCAGCGAGGCGGATGTGGTGATCGCCTCTCTCGGGCTGGTCGACGACGACCCGCCGTCGCGGCACCGCTTCGCGGCGGAGCCGAACCTGTTCAACGTCCTGGTCACCCGGGCCAGGAAGCACCTCACGGTGGTCACGTCCCTGCGGTCGCCGGAGGGAATCGTCGGCGACTACGTCCGGTACGCCGGGCAGCCGCCGGCGCCGTCCGAGCCGGACGCCGCGCCGTCGGACTCGTGGATTCGGGCGCTCGCCATCGAGCTGGAGCGGATCGGGCTGGTGGTCCGGTCCGGTTATCCGGTCGGCCGGTGGCGGATCGATCTCTGTGTCGGCCCCGACGCGGACGCGGTCGGGGTGATCTGCGGCGTACACCCGGACGGTGTCGCCGCGCATGTGGAGCGACAGCGCACGCTGGTACGGGCCGGCTGGTCTCTGTACGACGTGTTCGCCAGCCGCTGGGCCGACGACCCGATCCGGGCGGCGCTGGACCTCGCCGCCCGGACCGAACCGCGATGAACACGTCGGCTCAGAGCCTGTCCGATCCTCCAAGCCGAGCAATTCCGGCCGGTCGTGGTGCTCACCCTCCGCGCTCGTGCGCGACGGCGATTCGCTTGAGACCTTGCCCAGCGGCTCACAAATAGGCAAATCGGGTAGGCCCTCGGAGCACCGTCGCGGCGGACTCGACATCCGCCAACCTCGCCGCGAGCGTGGCGTTCGCCAGCCCGTCGGGAAGGGCCGCGCTGAACTTGAGGCCGGCAAGGGCCTTCTCGGTCACCTGGGGCACGCAAATTCTGTTCACGGCGTCCGCCGTTATTCGCCGCCACATGTTCCGGTCCAGGTCGGGTCGCAGCCGGATGGCCGAGTCGTCGTAGCGCTGGGTGGGATCGGCCAGCTCACCGAGGGTGGCGACCAGGGTGGCGTTGGCACGAAAACCGGCCCAGGTCCACCATCGGACCTCCCCCTCACGGTCCCGGACGATCATCGTCCCGCCAGGGTGGACCCACGACGTCGCCTCGTCACGCAGCTTGGCCAGCCGCTCGACGGCCCGTCGGGTAAGTTCGACCGGCGGGTCGGCCCCGATTAGCACCTCGCGCATAGCGCGGACCATCTCGTACGACAGGCCCTGAGGCGTTCCGCCAGTCATCCAGAGAGCCCTGCCGCCGCCCTCGGCCGGTTCCACGAAGCAACGGCGTCGCTTCCAGTCGACGTACGTGACCCGCCAACTGCGTCCGCCGAGCAGCAGCAGCCGGGGGCCCTCGACCCGGGCCGTCAACAGGGCCGGATCGGTGCGACCGATCTCGGTGCGACCGGACAGCACGGTGAACTGCGGCGGCGCGGTGAAGACCGCGAGCATGTCCATGAAGTGTCGACGACCGAATCTGAGCTCGGCCTCCGGCCCGATGAACAGCATCCCCGAATCCGAGTCGAGAAACCCGCGCTCGGCGAGGTGCCGCACGATGACGTCGGCGCTCTTGTCGAACGGGGCAAGACCGTTCCACTCTTCCGGCCACATCTGGTCGCCGATCCGATGCCGCTGCAACGCCAGTGCGAGAACCTGCTGGGCGACGATGTGCCGGGGCTCGGCCGGCGGGACGACGGCCTCTACCCATCCCTGCTGCCAGAGCCAAAGCAGCCCGCTGGCGTGCAGCAGGCCCGCACCGTCCAAGGCGAGGAAGAGACAGTTCCGGGCGCTGCCTGGCCGACGCCCGGTCCGGCCGATTCGCTGCAGGAAGGCGGCGACGCTCCGTGGCGCGTCGATCTGGATGACCCGATCGAGGTCGCCGACATCGATACCCAGTTCGAGAGTGCTGGTGGCGACGATGACGCAGTCCCGCTCCTGCGCGAACGCCTCCTCCGCCCGTCGACGCTCGTCGACGGCGAGTGAGGCATGGGAGAGGAAGGTCCTGACCCCGAGCTCGCGTAGTCGTTGGCCGAGGTCTTCGACAAGCGCACGGGAGTCGCAGAACACGAGCCGCTTCTCGCCTCGGTGCAGGCCGGCGATAACCCGAGCAGCGTTGTGGACCGAGCCGACATAGTCCAGTTGAACTTCACCGGGCGGACCGGCCGGCGCAGCCGAGGAGGCGGCGGCGACCAGATCCGGGGCCACCACCCGCGCCGGCCGATGGTCGCGGCCCGCCCCCTGTAGCCACCGCAGCAGGTCGTCTGGGTTGCCGACGGTCGCAGAGAGGCCGATCCGCTGCACTGGACGCCCAGCCACCCGACTGAGTCGTTCGAGCACCGCGAGCAGGTGCCAGCCACGATCGTCACCGGCGAAGGCGTGCACCTCGTCCACCACGATCGCCCGGAGGTGCCGGAAGAACTCTTGATGGTCGACGGCCGCACTGACCAGCATCGACTCAAGCGACTCCGGAGTGGTGAGCAGGGCATCCGGCCGCTTTCGAAGGATCTTGCGGCGCTGCCCCATGGTCACGTCCCCGTGCCACAACGCCGCTCGCCGCCCCAACCAGCCGGCGTAGTTCTCGACTCGGGGCAGCAGGTTGTTAAGCAGCGCCTTCAGGGGGCAGACGTAGAGCACGGAGGTGCCGGACCAGTTCTCCTGGGCCATCCGGGACAGCAGGGGAAACATCGCGGCCTCGGTCTTACCGCCAGCGGTCGGCGCGAGCAACAGGGCGTCGAAACCGTTTAGCAGCGGTTGCACGGCGGCCTCCTGCAGCGGCCGCAGCGCCGGCCACTGCAACGAGTTCACCACGTGGTGGATCACGACCGGATGCAGCAGCTCGGCCCCACCCATCAGCGGTCGGCGCCAACTTCGTCGAGGCTCCCACTGACCGCCTGGCCGTGCTTATCGACTCCGAGGAGATCGGCGAGATCGTTGCTCATGGTCTGATTCTTTCCTATAGGTCGAGCGAAATCTCGTCAGCCCTGGTCGCGTTGCGTTCCACGTCGGTCAGCTCGGCGGCGGATAGGGTGAGAGCGTAGTGCTGCCGAGGGTCGAAATCGGCGAACTGGTCGACTCGGTCGAGCACCTCCCCCACCAACTTCTTGAGGAACAGTCTGGGCGCCACTCCCACTTTCCCGCCCAGTCCGCCCGCGACCGCCCGTGCCAACTTCTCCAGGTACGCGTCGTTCACCAGGGCACGGATCCGCCCGGGGGCAGCCGAGCCGTCGGCGTAGAGATCGCGTACCCGGCCACCGAGTTCGACGAGCGAGTCGGCGGTGAACCCGGTCAGGCGGATCTGCACCGCCCTCGGGTTGTCGAATCGCGCGTCGATGCTGAAGTCCACCGCAAGCCGCTGTGCCAGAGGGGCGAGACGTTGCACCCCCTGCGGCCCGTCGTAGAAGGCCGGCGTGCCGGTAATGACCAGGTACAACCCGGGGAAACGTCCGGAGTGCACCTCGTCGATCAACTGTCGCAGCGCGTTTAACGCCTTGTCCCGCGCGTCGGAACGGACCCGCTGCAGCGTCTCCACCTCGTCGAGGACCAGCAGCAGCCCGGGGTGGCCGCTGTCGCGCAGCACGGCGAGCAGTCCCTGCAGGAAGCTGAGCGCCGCGAAGTGGTCGAGATCGCCGCGTACGCCGGCGACCCGACGAGCGGACGCCGCAACATGCGGCTGACCACCGAGCCAAGCAAGCACGGCGTCGGCCGTAGCCGGATCATCCGCAAGGGCGGCGGCCCGGTAGCCGCGCAGCGCGGCGGCGAAGGCGGGCGCACTGCGGCTCACGGCAGCGAGCCGCTGGTCCAGCAGTGCACTCACCGCCGTGTCGAGGTCGTCGGTGTTGTCGGTGTTGTCGGCCGCCACCTCACCGGCAGCTAGGACGTCTTCCTCTAGGGCATAGAACCAGCCGTCGACGACCGGCCGCAGGGCGCTCGGCGGAAACGCCGAGGTGGTGAGCCGCTCGGTCAACCGCCGGTAAACCGTCTCCAGCTTGTGCAGCGGTGTCTCGTTCTCCGAGATCTGCACCTCGGCCGCAGCGAAGTTGGCCCGTTTCGCCTGCTCCGCGATCCAGCGGGTGAAAAAGGTCTTACCCGAGCCGTACTCGCCGCGGACCGCTTTGAACACCGAGCCACCAGCGGCCACAGTCGCCAGGTCGTCCGCTGTCGCGGTGACGAAGCGGTCCAGCCCGACCGCGAGCAGGTCCAACCCAGCCGCGGGGACCGCGCCACGGCGCAGCGCGTCGATCACCTCCCGGCGCCGCGCGGGGCTGACGCCGCTCACGCGGCACCGCCGGGCAGCCCGAACTGGGTTCGCAGCAGTGCGATGTCGAGCCGAACCGTGCGCCCGTCGTCGATCTGCGACAGCACCGGATAGTTGTCGACGTTGAAGATCCGCTGCAGGGTGATGACGAAGCCTCCCGCTCGGGCCGGCAATTCCCCGGCCCGCTGCGCCAGAACGACGGCCGGCAGTACACCCTTTGCCTCGACGAGTGCCCGGATCGCCGCTTCGATCTTCCTGCGGTCGACCTTGCGCGGGGTCAGGCTGTGCTGCGCCTTGAAGAACTCGGTGTCGAGCAACGCTTCCACTAGGTCGTCGCTGCGGGCAGCACCGGACGGCACGGCGGGAGCAGACGGCGCCGGTAGGTCGAAGAGAGCGTCTCCTGCCACCACAGGTGCCTTGCGGCGCGACTTCGCTGGGGGCGCCGAGGTGGTGGCAGCCGAGACGACAGGCGCTTGTGCCGCCGCATCCCACCACTGCGGCCGCCGCACCTCTACCGGTGCCCAGTTCTGCGGGATGTCGGTGACGTTCGGAGCCAGGTAGGTCAGCAACGGAATGGTGACCTCAGCCAGAGAGGCTCCGCCGTGGTACCCGGCCCTGGTGGGACGATAGCGCCGCAGCGGGTCCCAGAGCGCGATGATCCGCTGGCCCTCGGCGACCACGCGTGGTCCGGTGAGTTCCACCTCCCCCGCTCCGGCCGCTTCCGGGCCGGAGCGATGCCGGGCTGACGCCGCATCGGCGGCCTTGACGTGCTCGCCGCCGCGTTCGAGTACGTGCCCGTGATCGCTGGTGACCACGACGACACGGCCGGCGGAGCGAGCAAGGTCGAGCAGGCTGCGCAGGAAGCCGAGATCGTCTAGTTGCCAGCCGGCCTCGTCGCCTTCCCGTCCGTGTGCCAACGATTCGTCCACCGTGTTGATCACGACAGCCACCAGGCGGGACGGATCGGCCATCACCTCGGCCAGCTCGCCGGCAAACACCTCACCGGCGCCGCCCCTGGCGGGGCCCTTGTGGAAGATGCGGGCACCCCTGCCCCAACGCCCCTGTTCGAACATCTGCTTCTCGGTGGCCTGAGTCCCACTTCTGAGCGCTCCGGCGAACAGGGAGGTCCGGGACACGGCAGTCAGGGTGGGCAACGCGGCCGCGAGTCCGCGGCGTTGTCCGACACCGTCACCGGCCAGCGGATCGTACTCCACCCAGTGCTGGGACAGTTCGTCGGCCAGTTCGACGGCGACCGCCGCGCTCATCCCGTCGAGCACCACGAGCAGCACCGGCCGCTCGGCGCGCAGCAGCGGATCGATGACGCGGGGCAGCAGGTTCTCGACCGTCAGCAGGTCGCCGTCGTTGCCAGGGCCGGCGGTGGCCCAGGCACCGAGCCGTTGCGCGAAGGCACCGTCGAGCTCTCGGCGCCGCTCCTGTGCACGCTCGAAGACCACGCGGAAGGTGTGCTGAAGCTTCGGGTGGGCGTCTTCGCCGACCCAGACGTGATTCAGCGCTAGATCGACCCAGCCCCACTCGGCCATCTGTCGATGTATCCCGTCAGCAACACTGGCGGCCGGCTCGACCGTGGTCCCGAGCCACTGGACGAGGCGCTGCGCCATCCGGACCCGCTCTACCCGCGTCTCCTCAGCTTTGGCCAACAGGTGTTCGCGGAGGCTATCGACGGCCGCCCTAAACGTCGGTTCGGCCGGGTCGGTCAGACCGGCGAGGAGAGCCTGGGCCGCGACGTCGATCCGCCGGCCGAAGCCGGTACGCAAGATCCGGCTGTGGCCGGCGCTGTCGACGGCATTGAACTGGATGAGGAGTTGTTCGGCCCGATCCAGCACGGCGTGTCCCTGGCGCCGGATCTTCGGGTCCCGGTCCGTCACCATTGCACCGACCACCTGCACGGCCGCGTCGGCGAGACCGCGCACTGTGACGTCGTCGTTGAGGTTGCCGAAGTACTGGTCCACCCGCCCCTGGACACGCACCGCGTCGGGGTTGTCACTGATCCACAACGCGTCGCAGACCAGACCCAGGGGAAGCGCGTCGGTGCCGTGCCCAGCATCGACGAGTGCGAAGAGCGCCCGCGCCGGCCGACCAAACTGCTCGATTAGCCAGCGCGCCAGGCCGTCGCGTTCCTCCGGCCGGAGCAGCTCGAACGCCTCGACCATGCCCGGCTCGATGCTCCACCGCAACAGGGTCGGCACATCGAGGTCGTCAGGGCCATTCCCTCGCCGGTCCAGGCCGAGCCGTATGGCGGCCAGGTGTCGCAGCGCGACGTCCCGGGTCAGCACGCTGGTAGTGAGTCGGGGCCATCCGCCGGGCGGCATCGCGTCCAGTAGCGCGGGGCCGGCCCACCGTTCGTCCTCAAGGGCGCCGTCCGGCACTTGCGCACCGAACGCATCGACCACGAGATCCCAGGGCTCGACCGTGATCACCTGCTGCCGGAAGATGCGGCTGCGTACGCCGACGCCGAGACCGGACTCGGGGACGTCGGTGAGCAGCACCAGCACCTCGTCGTCCCGCTCGGCGACGAGGTGCTCCCAGACGGCGAGCGGCGACACGCACGGCACCACCCGGGCCTGCCGACCGCCGGGCAACGGTAGAACCGGTTCGTGGGACCATTCCGGCTCCGCGCGGACCATTATGACCGGGTACGCATCACCGTTGCGATACCTGTCGAGCTCCTGCGTCACCTTCTGCCCCAACGCGGC
>NZ_JBFBAO010000236.1:0-11229 GCF_040682255.1 Micromonospora sp. NPDC051296
TCCGCGCGGCGGGTCGCGGCTGCGGACCGGTCGCGGTCACTGAGCCTCCGGCGGGGACGCAACGACTCCAGGATGGCCGGGGCTCCGTCCGCGCGGTGTGTCCGACTCGGGACGCGGGCGGGCTACCGGCGGCGGACCCGCCAGCGCTGGGCGAGGGCGGCCACGCTGCCCCAGATTCCGCGCCGGAACAGCAGGACGACCAGGACGAAGATGCTGCCGGTCACCAGGCCGATCGTCTCGAACCCCGAGTACGACAGCCAGTCCTCCAGGCGGACCAGGATGGCCGCACCGAGCACGCCGCCCCAGAGGGTGCCGATGCCACCGAGCACGACGACGATGACGGCCTTGCCCGACGTGGTCCAGTGCAGTGCGTCCAGTGAGACGAACCGGTGGCCCATGACGAACAGTCCCCCACCGAGCCCGGCGAGGAACGCCGAGAGGACGAACGCGGTGAGCTTGTAGCGGTGCACCGGGTAGCCGAGCGCGCGGGCCCGCGCCGGGTTGTCGCGGATACCGACCAGCACCCGGCCGAACGGCGAGTGCACGATCCGCCACGCGGCGGCCAGCCCGAGGAGCACGATCGGCAGCGCCGCGTAGTAGAAGTAGAACTCGTCGCTGAGGTCCAGGCCGAACAGCTCCCGCGGCACGCTCTGCAGACCGTTCTCCCCGCCGGTGACGGTGCCCCACTTGTTCGCGATGTAGTAGATCATCTGCGCGAAGGCAAGGGTCACCATCGCGAAGTAGATCCCGGTGCGCTTCACCGCGAGATACCCGATCGGTACGGCGAGCACCGCCGCCACCAGTGCCCCGGCCAGCACGGCGACCGGGAAGGGGACGCCGGCGTGGATCGCCACGAGCCCCGTCGCGTACGCCGACGTCCCCCAGAAGGCCGCGTGCCCGAACGACATCAGCCCGGTGAATCCGAGCAGCAGGTCGATGGCGACGGCGAACAGCGCCCAGCACAGGATGTCCACGGCGATGGCCGGGTAGAGCCCGTTGGGTAGCCACAGCGCGACCGCCAGCCCCGCCGCGAGCAGGGCGTAGCGCATCCAGCCGGGGGCGGCTGCCACCGCGCCGAGGGCTGATCGCGGTCGTGCGGCGGCGGGAGCCTCCGCCGGCTGCACGGTAGACGTCTCGCTCATGCCGGCACTCCGCTGCGCTCCGTGCCGCCATGAGGCACCACCGCACTGCGCCGATGATTCGCTCGCTGGCGCTCGCTCATGCCGGCGACTCCTCCCGTCCGAACAGGCCGGCCGGCCGCCACAGCAGCACGACGGCCATCACGATGAACACCAGGGTCTGCGCCAGGATCGGCGCCGTCTCCGACAGGTAGGCCTCACCCCATGCCTGCAACAGGCCGATGCCGAAGCCGGCGGCCACCGAGCCGAAGATGGATCCGAGCCCGCCGATCACCACGACCGCGAAGACCACGATGATCAGGTCGGCGCCCATCAGCGGGTTGACCGCCCGCATCGGTGCGGCGAGCACCCCGGCGGCACCGGCCAGGGCGATGCCGAAGCCGAACACCGGCGTCACCCAGCGCCCGACGTTGATGCCGAACGCCTGGGTCAGTTCGGGCCGCTCCGTGGCGGCCCGCACCACCATGCCGATGCGGGTGTGGGTCAGCAGCCACCAGACCCCGAGGCAGGCCAGGATGGCGAAGCCCAGCACGAAGACCCGGTACGTCGGGAAGGTGAACAGACCGAAGTCGACCGAGCCCTGTAGTCCCGCCGGGGTGGCGTACGGGCTGGACTGCACGCCGTACCGGCTCTTGACCAGGTCCTGCAGGATCAGCGTCAACCCGAAGGTCAGCAGGAAGTTGTAGAGCGGATCCAGCCGGGTCAGCCGGTGGATGAACGCCCGTTCGAGCGCCATGCCGAACAGACCCAGTACCACCGGCACGATCACCAGCGCGCCCCAGAACGGCACCCCGACCTCGGTGAGCAGCACGTACGCCCCGAAGGCGCCGAGCATGTAGAAGGCGCCGTGGGCGAAGTTGACCACTCGCAGCATCCCGAAGATGACCGCGAGCCCGAGGGCGAGCAGGGCGTAGAACGCCCCGCCCACCAACCCGTTGAACGTGTGTTGCAGGAAACCGCTCATCGCCTCGTCACATCTTGCAGTCGGCCGACGGAGTCCGGAAGGCTTCCTCGGCGGGGATGGTCTTGAGGATCTTCACGTAGTCCCACGGCTCCGTGACCTCGGCGGCCGGCTTGACCTCGGCCAGGTAGGCGTCGTGGATGACCCGGTGGTCCTCGGCCCGGATCTTCCCGTTGCGCAGGAAGACGTCCTCGATCGTCTTCCCCTCGAGCTGCTCGACCACCTTGTCGGCGTCGTCGGTGCCGGCGCCCTGCACGGCCTCCAGGTACTGGAACGCCGCCGAGTAGTTCGCCGCGTGCGCGAAGGTCGGGCGGGTGCCGGTCTCCTGCTGGAACCGGTCGGCGAACTCCCGGTTCTTCTGGTCGAAGTTCCAGTACCAGGCGTCGGTGTAGGTGGTGCCGGCCAGCGCGTCAGGCGTCAGGGAGTGGATGTCGGTCAGGAACATCAGGCCGACGGAGAGGCTGACGCCCTTGTCCCGCAGCTTGAACTCGTTGTACTGCTTCACCAGGTTGACCAGGTCGGCACCGGCCTGCATGGTGCCCAGCACGTCCGGCTTCGGGTTGAGCGTCGGGGCCTTCAGCAGGAAGGTGGAGAAGTTGTCGTTCGGGAAGGGCGTCGGGTCCTTGCCGACGATGGTGCCGCCCGCCGCCTGCACTGCGGCGGAGAAGCTCTTCTCCATGTCCTGCCCGAACGCGTAGTCCGGGTAGACGATGTACCAGTTCTTGGCACCCTGCTCGGTGACCGTCCGGCCGGTGCCGTTGGCCAGCATGTAGGTGTCGTACGCGTAGTGGAACGTGTACTTGTTGCAGGCCTTGCCGGTCAGCTCCGTGGTGGCGCCGGTGATGTTGAAATAGAGCTTCTTCTTCGCCTTCGACACGTCGGCCACCTTCAGCGCGGCCGAGGAGGTGGGCACGTCGAAGATCACATCGGCGCCCTTGCGGTCGTACAGCTCGGCCGCCCGGTTGTTGGCGATGTCCGGCTTGTTCTGGTGGTCGGCGAACTCGACGCTGATGTTGTCGGTGATCGCCTGGTCGCCGTGCTTGGCCTTGAAGTCGGCGATGGCCATCTCCACGGCCTTCACCGAATTCTTGCCGGACAGTTCGGAGTAGACCCCGGACTGGTCGTTCAGGACGCCCAGCACGATCTTGTCGTCGGTGAGCTTCGAGTCGCCCGAGCTCTGCGGTCCGCCACCGCCACAGCCGGCGATCAGCATCGTGACGGCGGAAACCGCCGCCAACCCTGTGGTTCTGCGCATGCCCGTCCCTCCATGTCCGCGCCTGGCGCGGCTCGCTGTCCCTGTTGAGATATTCATCAGATGCCGAGGTACGACAGCAGCTCGCGCTCGCGCGACCGCACCTCGGAGTTGTCCATCGCCTCCGCGATGCGCCCCTCGGCCAGCAGGTAGTGCCGGTCGGCGACGCCGGTGGCGAAGTGCAGGTTCTGCTCCACCAGCAGCACGGTCACGCCGTGCTGCTTGGCCTGGCGCAGGATCTCGCCGACCTGCTGCACCAGCAGCGGGGACAGGCCCTCGGTCGGCTCGTCGCAGAGCATCAGTCGGGCGCCCATCCGCAGCACCCGGGCCAGCGCCAGCATCTGCTGCTCGCCCCCGGAGAGCATGGTGGCCGCCGAGTCGCGCCGCTCGTAGAGGGCGGGGAACGCCTCGTACACCCGCTCCAGCGACCACGGATCCGGGCCCACCGCCGGCGGTAACGTGAGGTTCTCGGTGACGCTGAGCGTGGCGTAGCTGCCCCGATCGTCCGGCACCCAGCCGAGTCCGAGCCGGGCCCGGCGGTAGGCCGGCAGCTTGGTGACGTCTCGCCCGTCGAGTTCCACCGTGCCGCGCTGCCCGGCGTGCAGCCCCATCGCGCAGCGCAGCAGGGTGGACTTGCCGGCGCCGTTGCGCCCGACCAGGGTGACCACCTCGCCGGTGGCCACGTCGAGACTGACGTCCCGCAGCACCTGCGCCTCGCCGTACCAGGCGGACAGGTTCTCAATGCGCAGCATCTGCGGCTCCCAGGTAAGCGGTGATCACGCGCTCGTCCGCGCGGACCTGTTCGTACGGGCCCTCGACGAGGACCCGCCCGGCCTGCAGCACGGTGACGGTGTCGGCGAGCCGTCCGACCACGCTCATGTTGTGCTCGACCATGACCACGGTCCGGCCCGCGCGGACGCGACCGATGAGGTCGACGGTGCGGTCCACGTCCTCCAGGCCCATGCCGGCGGTCGGCTCGTCTAACAGCAGCACCTTCGGGTCGAGTGCCAGGGCGATGGCCAGTTCCAGGGCCCGCTTGCGCCCGTAGGCCAGTGCCTCGGCCGGCGCGTCGGCCAGCTCGGCGAGGCCCACCATGTCCAGCAGCTCGCCCGCCCGGTCGGCGTAGCGGCGCATCAGCTTCGCCGAGCGCCAGAATTGCCAGCCCAGCCCGCTCGGGCTCTGCAACGCCAGCTCGACGTGCTCGCGGGCGCTCAGCTGCGGAAAGAGACTGGTGATCTGGAACGAGCGGGCCACCCCCAGCCGGGCGACCTGCTCCGGGGGCAGGCCGGTGACGTCCCGGCCGGCCAGCTCGATCCGCCCGTCGGTGGGGCGCAGGAAGCCGGTGAGCAGGTTGAACAGCGTGGTCTTGCCCGCGCCGTTCGGCCCCACCAACGCGTGCACGCTGTCCGGCGCGACGTCGAGGTCGACATTGTCGACCGCCCGGAAACCCCGGAAGTCGCGGGTCAGCCCGCGCGCCGACAGGATTGCTTGCCCGGTCATCGCCCATCCTTCGGTTACCGGCGACGACCAGTTCGGTGATCGGGGTCACAGGGCCGCCGCGTGCAGGAAACCTACGGCTCGGCGAACATGTCGATCTATGTCGATGATCAACATATTTCGGGTGCCCCAAGGGTGCGCAAGCGCCACCCCCATGGGCAGCACACCGCCACAGAGACCATCGAAACCAGCAGGTACCGACAGCCCCTCCGTTAAGACATGTGTCGATACCACCCTCCGACGGCCGGATCTTGACCACGGCAGCTACGTTGATGATCAACACAGCAGACCACCCCGAAAGGTCCGGACACATGCCGTTCGGCTTCACCCTCGCGATCGTCGCCGCCGCCGCCACGATCATCGCCGTCGCCGTCGCACTCATCAGTTCGCAGCGCAGCCTGCGACAGACCAGCGTCCTGGCAGCGGTCGCCGCCCTGGCCGCGACGATCGTTCTCACCGTGGCGTCGAGCGCCCACTCGGTACCGATCCGCTCGGTCGGGATCGTCACCAGCTTCGGCAAGCCGACCGGTGAGGTCACCGGCTCCGGCCTGAAGTGGGTCGCGCCGTGGCAGCGGGTCGGCGAGTGGGACGCCGGGCGGCAGAAGTACGACCACATCGGCGACAGCAACTGCGTACGGGTGCGTACCGGCACTCTCGCCGACGCGTGCGTCGAGGTGCTGGTCGAGTGGCAGGTCCGGCCCGAGAACGCCCCGAAGCAGTTCATGGACTACAAGGGCGACTTCGACAGCTTCCGGGGACAGCGGGTCGGCGTACAGCTGGACAGCGCGGTGAACGACGCCTTCACCGCCTACAACCCGCTGGAGCGGATCGACGCGCAGACCGGCAACCTGAACGTCGACCTCAAGCCCTTCGCGGAGAGCATCAAGACCAACGCGGAGGGCCGGCTGGCCGACGACGTCGACATCCTGTCGGTCACCATCACCCGGGTCAACCACGACGACAAGACCGAGGGCAACATCAAGGCGTTCCAGGACAAGCTCGCCCAGACCCGCAACCTCGAACAGGACCGCCGCAACGCCGAAATCCAGAAGCAGATCACCGAGACCAACGCCAAGGTGGACAAGGTGACCCGCTGCCTGGAGATCGCCGAGAAGAACGGCAGCACGCCGGGTCTGTGCATCAACCCAGGCATCGTCACCGGCACCGCCAAGTGACCCCGCCGCCCCGCGGCCCGCGCCGGGCGACCGGCGCGGGCCGCAGGGGCACCGGTCAGCTGGTCAGCGCATCCAGCGCGAAGTCGACGTCCCCCTCGGTGGAGTAGAGGTGGAACGAGGCCCGGACCCGGCCGGCCCGCACCGCCGCGCGGACGCCGGCCCGTTCGAGCTTCTCCTGCGCACCGGGCACCTCCACGGTGACGATCGCGCTGCGCCCGGCTGGTTGTCCCAGTCCCGCGAGGAACCGGTTGGCCAGCGCCACGTCGTGCGCGTGCACCGCCGGCAACCCGATCTCCAGCAGCAGTTCCAGCGCCGGGGCCGCACCAACCCAGCTGAACCAGGCCGGCGAGATGTCGAACCGGCGCGCGTCGTCGGCGAGCCGCAACGGCGGCCCGTAGTAGGACGCGTGCGGGTCACGCCCGGCGTACCAGCCGGCGGCGTCCGGCCGCATCCGCTCCCGTAGCGCCGGGTCGAGGTAGGCGAACGCGGTACCCCGCGGGCCCATCAGCCATTTGTACCCGCCGGCCACGACCACGTCGGCACGAGCCGCCTCGAACGGCAGCCAGCCGCACGCCTGGGTGGCGTCGACCGCGACGATCGCGCCGTGCGCCCGGGCCGCCGCGACGATGTCGTCGTACGCGGCCACCGCACCGTCGGCGGACTGCACCAGGCTGAACGCCACCAGGTCGGTGTCGGCGTCGACCGAGGCGGCCAGCTCGTCCAGCGGCACGGTGCGCACCTCGACGCCCCGTTCGGCCTGCACCAGCCAGGGGAAGAGATTGGAGGTGAACTCGACCTCGGGGACGACCACCCGCGCACCGGCGGGCAACGCGGCGGCGACCGGGGCCAGCAGCTGGGAGACGGTGGCACCGACCGCCACGTCAGCCGCCGGCACCCCGACCAGCCGGGCGAACGCGGTCCGCGACCGATCGGTCGCCTCGCTCCAGCTCTCCCACGACGTTCGTCCCGCGCGCCAGCCGGCCAGCGCCTCCTGCAACGCCTCCCAGGCCGGATCGGGCGGCAACCCGTAGCTGGCGGTGTTCAGCCAGCCGGCCTGCGGTTGCCACAACTTCTGCGCCTGCTCCAGTTCCACGCCACCGACGCTAACCGCCCCCACCCCCGCCGCCGACCGCCAATCCCACCGCCGTGGCCCCCACCCCGCTGCCCAACCAGCGACGCGATCATGCAGTTGTGGTGCCCCGCACAAGGGGCCAACGGAGCGGATCGCCCACCACAACTGCATGATCGGCACGCGCTGGCGACGCCGGCCGCGCCGGATCAGCTGACGTTGGCCGGGCCGAAGACGCTCTTCAGGTCGGCCATCAGGGCGGTGGTCGCCGCCACCCGCACCGGACCGAGCCGCCAGGTGGTGGTTCGGCTGCCGTTGAGCAGCTTGACGTGCACCTCGGCGTCGCCCGGGTGCAGCACCAGGGTCTCCTTGAGCCGTTCCACCAGCGGCGGCGTGCACCGGGTCACCGGGATGGTGAGGGTGACCGGCTTGTTGGCCGCACTGCTGCTGACGTCGGGCAGGGACATGTCCATCGCCATGATGCGGGGGGTTTCGTCGCGCCGGTCGACCCGCCCCTTGACCACCACGATCGCGTCCTCGGCGATGTACTGCCCGATCACCTCGTAGGTGTTCGGGAAGAACAGGGTCTCCACCCCACCGGCCAGGTCCTCCAGGGTGGCCGAGGCCCACGCCCGGCCCTGCTTGGTGACCCGCCGCTGCACGCCGGAGAGGATGCCGGCGAGGGTGACCACCGCGCCGTCGGGCACGGTGCCCTCCTCGGACAGGGCGGCGATGGTGCAGTCGGCCGCCGCGCCGAGGACGTGTTCCAGGCCGAAGAGCGGGTGGTCGGAGACGTACAGGCCGAGCATCTCGCGTTCGAAGGCGAGCTTGTCCCGCTTGTCCCACTCCCCCTCGCCGATGGTCGGCATGACCGTGCTGTTGGACGCGGTCTCGGTCTCGCCGAAGCCCGCGCCGAACAGGTCGTACTGACCGACGGCCTCCTTGCGCTTGACGTCGGCGTACGCGTCGATGGCGTCGGCGTGCACCGCCAGCAGGCCCTTACGGGGATGCTTGAGCGAGTCGAACGCCCCCGCCTTGATCAGGGATTCGATGGTCTTCTTGTTGCAGACCACGGCGTCCACCTTGGACAGGAAGTCGTAGAAGTCGGCGTACTCGCCCTTCTCGTCGCGGCACCGCATGATCGCGGCAACCACGTTCGCGCCGACGTTACGGATCGCGCCGAGACCGAAGCGGATCTCCTTGCCGACCGGGGTGAACGGCCCGGCCGAAGTGTTCACGTCCGGCGGCAGCACCTGGATGCCCATCCGCCGGCACTCCGACAGGTACATGGCCATCTTGTCCTTGTCGTCGCCGACGGAGGTCAGCAGCGCCGCCATGTACTCGGCCGGGTAGTGCGCCTTCAGGTACGCCGTCCAGTACGACACCAGCCCGTACGCCGCCGAGTGCGCCTTGTTGAAGGCGTACCCGGCGAACGGGACCAGCACGTCCCAGACCTTCTGGATCGCCTCGTCGGAGTAGCCGTGCTCGCGGCAGCCGTCCCGGAACGGGATGAACTCCTTGTCGAGGATCTCCTTCTTCTTCTTGCCCATCGCCCGGCGCAGCAGGTCGGCCTGACCGAGGGTGTAGCCGGCGAGGATCTGCGCGGCGCGCTGCACCTGCTCCTGATAGACGATCAGGCCGTAGGTGGGGGCGAGGATCTCCCGCAGCGGCTCCGCCAGCTCCGGGTGGATCGGGGTGATCTCCTGGAGCCCGTTCTTACGCAGCGCGTAGTTGGTGTGCGAGTCCACGCCCATCGGGCCGGGGCGGTAGAGCGCCAGGACGGCGGAGATGTCCTCGAAGTTGTCCGGCTTCATCATCCGCAGCAGCGATCGCATCGGCCCACCGTCGAGCTGGAACACGCCCAGGGTGTCGCCCCGGGACAGCAGCTCGTACGCGGCCTTGTCGTCCAGCGGCAACGCCAGCAGGTCAAGTTCCTTGCCGTGGTTGAGCTGGATGTTCTTCACCGCGTCGTCGATGATGGTCAGGTTGCGCAGGCCGAGGAAGTCCATCTTCAACAGCCCGAGCGACTCGCAGGTCGGGTAGTCGAACTGGGTGATGATCACCCCGTCGGAGTCCCGGCGCATCAGCGGGATGTGCTCGATGATCGGCTCGGCGGACATGATGACGCCGGCGGCGTGCACGCCGGTCTGCCGGATCAGTCCCTCGATGCCCCGGGCGGTGTCGATGACCTTCTTGACGTCGGCTTCCGACTCGTACATGCCGCGGATCTCGCCGGCCTCGGCGTACCGGGGGTGCTTCGGGTCGAAGATGCCTTCGAGCGGGATGTCCTTGCCCATCACGGCCGGCGGCATGGCCTTGGTGATCCGGTCGCCGACCGCGTACGGGTAGCCGAGCACCCGCGCCGAGTCCTTGATCGCGGCCTTCGCCTTGATCGTGCCGAAGGTGGCGATCTGCGCGACCTTGTCCTCGCCCCACTTGTCGGTGACGTACTTGATCACCTCACCGCGCCGACGCTCGTCGAAGTCGATGTCGACATCCGGCATGGAGACCCGCTCGGGGTTGAGGAACCGCTCGAAGATCAGCCCGTGCGGGATGGGGTCCAGGTCGGTGATACCCAGGGCGTACGCGACCAGCGAGCCGGCCGCGGAGCCACGGCCCGGGCCGACCGCGATGCCCTGGTTCTTGGCCCACTGGATGAAGTCGGCGACCACGAGGAAGTACGACGGGAAGCCCATCTGGATGATGACGCCCAGCTCGTACTCGGCCTGCACCACGTGGCCCTCGGGGATGCCCTGCGGGTAGCGGCGGGCCAGCCCGGCGAAGGTCTCCTTGCGGAACCAGGACTCCTCGGTCTCCCCCTCGGGCACCGGGAAGCGCGGCATCAGGTTGTGGAACTCGAACATCCCGGTCGGGTCGACCCGCTCGGCCACCAGCAGCGTGTTGCGGCAGCCCTCCAGCCAGGCGTCGGAGCCGTCCACGCCGCGCATCTCGTCGGCGGACTTGATGTAGTAGCCGCTGCCGCCGAACTTGAACCGGTTCGGGTCGGCGACGTTGCTGCCGGTCTGCACGCAGAGCAGCACGTCGTGCGCCTCGGACTGCGCCTCGTGCGTGTAGTGCGAGTCGTTGGTGACCACCGGCGGGATGTCGAGCTTGCGGCCGATCTCCAGCAGCCCGTCCCGGACCCGCTTCTCGATGTCCAGGCCGTGGTCCATCAGCTCCAGGAAGTAGTTCTCCTTGCCGAAGATGTCCTGGTACTTCGCCGCGGCCTCGAGGGCCTGCGCGTCGTGGCCGAGCCGCAGCCGGGTCTGCACCTCGCCGGAGGGGCAACCGGTGGTGGCCATCAGGCCGTCGGCGTACTCGGCGAGCAACTCGGCGTCCATCCGGGGCCACTTGACGAAGTAGCCGTCGGTGTACGCCTTGCTGGTGAGCGTGAAGAGATTGTGCAGGCCGGTCTTGTTGCGCGCCCAGATCGTCTTGTGGGTGTAGCCACCGCTACCGGAGACGTCGTCGCTCTTCTGCTCCGGCCGCCCCCACCGCACCCGCTGCTTGTGGAACCGCGACTCCGGCGCCACGTACGCCTCGATGCCCAGGATCGGGGTGACCCCGGCGGCCATCGCCTGCTTGTAGAAGTCGTTCGCGCCGTGCATGTTGCCGTGGTCGGTCATCGCCACGGCCGGCATTCCCTGCCGCTTGACCTCGGCGAACAGGTCCTTGAGCCGGGCTGCTCCGTCGAGCATCGAGTACTCCGTGTGCACGTGCAGATGCGCGAACGAATCGCCCATGCGGAGGCCCCCCGGGTCAGCTGATCGAGTCGGTCGGCCCACCCTATCGCCGCCGCCGGAGCCGGCTCCAGCCCGCCGCGCGGCACGACTGACGAGGTGTCGCGGATCATGCGTACGCCGGCCCGGAACACCCGGTCGCCGGCCGGACTTGGCAAGGGAGATCGGTTCACGCCGCTGACGGTGCGCAGCACCTCTCCTCGGTGAACAACACCGTGACCAGGGCAAGGAACGCGATCGGCGTATTGCTCCGGGCGGAAGATCTTGGACAGTTGCCGTTTTCGCGTAACGGAAACTGTCCAAGATCTGGACCGGGTGTAGGCGGTCAGCGCTGAACCACCCCGCGTCGGCATGTGGCGATGTCTGCGAACAGAAGTGGCAGTCCTCCGGGCAGCC
>NZ_JBFBAO010000237.1:0-11079 GCF_040682255.1 Micromonospora sp. NPDC051296
CGCACGTACGCCGAGTTGGACGCGCTGGTGGGGGACCTGCCGGCGTCGGGCGCGGTGGCGCCGGCGCAGGGGGAGGCCGACGGGCGATCGCCGGTGCTGCCCGACGGCGGGCGCGGGGTGACCGCCCGCTGGCTGGTCGAGGTGTGGGAGCCGTGGCTCAAGGTCGTCGGCATCGTGTCGGCGATCTGGGTGTTCACCTCGTTGGCGGCCGGCGAGATGCTGTACTTCTGGCCGGGCTGGGTGGCCGGCCCCTGGGGCGCGGTGGTGCTGGTGCGTACCGTCACCGGCCTCGCCACGGGTGAGCCCCGGCGGTGGGCGGCCGACCGGGAACGCCGCCGCCAGCGGCGGGCGGAGAAGCGGGCGCTCAAGCGGGAGCGCAAGGCCCTGGCCGGGCAGGAACCCGACGCGATCGGCGGTACGGGCACCGACGGGGCGACCGACGCGATCGACACCGACAGGACAACCGGCGCGAACGGCACCGACGGAGCAACCGGCGCGAACGGTAGCGGCGGGGTGGCTGGCGGCGGGTCGCAGGCCACCGAGGCGGGTGCCGGCGAGCAGGTGCGACGCCCGGACCAAGGCAGTCTGGGCTGAACGTCCCGTTTGCCCGACGCGTTGACGGCAGGTAGCCGGTCGGTTTGGCGACGACGCGCAGGCGGGCGTACACTTTCTGATCGGCGCACAGCGTCCACTCCGCCATGCCCACCAAGCGCTTCGGTGGGACGCGGGGCCGCGGCTGGCGCGGGAAATCTGATCTCGATCAGGCACCCCGTGTAAGACGTTGTGAGCCGTCCGGAGCAACCGACGTCAGGACAGCGGAGGACATGCCGAAAAAAGACGGAGCCATCGAGATCGAAGGTCGGGTCATCGAGCCCCTGCCGAACGCCATGTTCCGGGTGGAGCTCGCCAACGGCCACAAGGTGCTGGCTCACATCAGCGGCAAGATGCGGCAGCACTACATCCGCATCCTGCCGGAGGATCGGGTCGTCGTCGAGCTCTCGCCGTACGACCTGACCCGCGGGCGCATCGTCTACCGCTACAAGTAAGCCTGACGGCGGCCGGGAACGTCCCGTGTCCGTCTTCGACGTCCGGTGTCGCACCTCGTGACGCCGGGCCAGATGGGAAGTAAGGCAACCGTGAAGGTCAAGCCGAGCGTCAAGAGGATCTGCAACAAGTGCCGGGTGATCCGCCGGCACGGCCGGGTCATGGTCATCTGCACCGACCCGCGCCACAAGCAGCGCCAGGGCTGAACCAGCCCCACATCACACATGCTCGTCCCAGCCGCGAGCGGTGCGCAGCGCGTACTTTCTCGTGGTTGACCCCCGGTCGGAGGCCGGGGCCCGCTCGGGCAGCGGCCGATCCCGGTCGCCGGCGCAGACTCGCGCCGGAAGGACGGGACGGTCGGTAGCGGGGTGGGACGGGTCCACACCTCCGCAGCACACCACAAGGAGCACGCCCGCACATGGCACGTCTAGTCGGCGTTGATCTCCCCCGCGAGAAGCGGCTGGAGATTGCGCTCACCTACATCTTCGGCGTGGGTCGCACCCGCGCCCTGGAGACGCTCGCTGCCACCGGTATCTCGCCGGACAAGCGCGCCCGGGACCTCACGGACGAGGAGCTGGTCCAGCTCCGTGACCACATTGAGGCCAACTACAAGGTTGAAGGTGACCTGCGCCGCGAGGTCGCCGCAGACATCCGCCGCAAGGTCGAGATCGGCTGCTACGAGGGCATCCGGCACCGCCGGGGCCTGCCCGTTCGTGGCCAGCGGACCCGTACCAACGCGCGGACCCGCAAGGGCCCGAAGCGGACGGTCGCCGGCAAGAAGAAGCCCGGCAAGAAGTAGTAGTTCTTAAACCGGAATTCTGGTCGTTCTCCGTCGAGGTAGGCCGGGCTCCAACCGGAACCGGTGTCTACGCAATCGACGGGGCGAAGAGCCAGAACCGATCGAGAACCAAATTCAGGAGCGCACAGACTTATGCCACCGAAGGCTCGTGCCGGAGCCGCTGTCAAGAAGGTCCGGCGCAAGGAACGCAAGAACGTCGCCCACGGGCAGGCGCACATCAAGAGCACCTTCAACAACACCATCGTGTCCATCACGGACCCGACCGGTGCCGTCATCTCCTGGGCCTCCGCGGGCCAGGTCGGCTTCAAGGGTTCCCGCAAGTCGACCCCGTTCGCCGCGCAGTTGGCCGCCGAGGCCGCCGCGCGTCGGGCCATGGAGCACGGCATGCGCAAGGTCGACGTGTTCGTCAAGGGTCCCGGCTCCGGCCGGGAGACCGCCATCCGTTCGCTGCAGGCGGTGGGCCTGGAGGTCGGGCAGATCTCCGACGTCACCCCGCAGCCGCACAACGGATGCCGTCCGCCGAAGCGTCGCCGGGTCTGAGAGGTTAGAGAGAGATGGCTCGTTACACCGGTGCTGACTGCCGCCGTTGCCGGCGGGAGAAGATGAAGCTGTTCCTCAAGGGCAGCAAGTGCGATGGCCCGAAGTGCCCGTTCGAGTCCCGGCCGTTCCCGCCCGGGCAGCACGGCCGCGGCCGCACCAAGGAGACGGAGTACCTGCTCCAGCTCCGTGAGAAGCAGAAGGCCCGCCGCGTCTACGGCGTGCTGGAGAAGCAGTTCCGCGGTTACTACGAGGAGGCCGTGGCCAAGCAGGCCAAGACCGGTGAGGTCCTCCTGCAGATCCTCGAGTCGCGGCTGGACAACGTGGTCTACCGGGCCGGTTACGCGCACTCGCGTGACATGGCGCGCCAGCTGGTCAAGCACGGTCACTTCACGGTGAACGGCAAGAAGGTCGACATCCCGTCGTACCGCGTCAAGGAGCACGACATCATCGAGGTCCGGGGTAAGAGCAAGGAGCTCACCCCGTTCATCGTGGCGCAGGCTCAGGCCGGCTCGCGGACGGTCCCGGCGTGGCTGGAGGCCATCCCGAGCCAGATGAAGATCCTCGTGCACTCGCTCCCGAGCCGCCAGGTGATCGACACCCAGGTTCAGGAGCAGCTGATCGTCGAGCTCTACTCCAAGTAAGGGCTCGTTGCGGTGGCCCGCCTCGCGAGGCGGGCCACCGGAACACTTTGTGTCGTGGGCGTCATATAGCGGGCGCCCCGGAAGAGAAGAGAAGACATGCTCATCAGCCAGCGACCGACCCTCTCCGAGGAGTCGATCAACGAGACCCGGTCCCGGTTCACCATCGAGCCGCTGGAGCCGGGCTTCGGCTACACCCTGGGCAACTCGCTGCGGCGTACGCTGCTGTCGTCCATCCCGGGTGCGGCGGTCACCTCGATCAAGATCGACGGTGTGCTGCACGAGTTCACCACGATCCCCGGCGTCAAGGAGGACGTGGTCGAGCTCGTCATGAACATCAAGGAGCTGTGCGTCAGCTCCGAGCACGACGAGCCGGTCAGCATGTACCTGCGCAAGCAGGGCCCGGGCGACGTGACCGCCGGTGACATCCAGCCCCCGGCCGGTGTCTCGGTGCACAACCCGGACCTGAAGCTCGCCACCCTCAACGGCAAGGGCCGGCTCGACATGGAGCTGACCGTCGAGCGGGGTCGGGGCTACGTCACGGCGGCGCAGAACAAGCAGGCGGGCGCGGAGATCGGCCGGATCCCGGTCGACTCGATCTACTCGCCGGTGCTCAAGGTGACGTACCGCGTCGAGGCGACCCGCGTCGAGCAGCGGACCGACTTCGACCGGCTGATCATCGACGTCGAGACCAAGCCGTCGATGGGGCCGCGTACCGCGCTGGCCTCGGCCGGCTCGACGCTGGTGGAGCTGTTCGGGCTGGCCCGGGAGCTGGACGAGACCGCGGAGGGCATCGACATCGGCCCGTCCCCGCAGGACGCGCAGCTGGCGGCGGACCTGGCCCTGCCGATCGAGGAGCTGGACCTGACCGTCCGCTCCTACAACTGCCTCAAGCGCGAGGGCATCAACTCCGTTGGTGAGCTCATCGGGCGTACCGAGGCCGACCTCCTCGACATCCGCAACTTCGGTCAGAAGTCGATCGACGAGGTCAAGATGAAGCTCGCCGGGATGGGTCTGGGGCTGAAGGACTCGGCTCCGAACTTCGACCCGGCGCACGTCGTGGACGCCTTCGGTGAGGCCGACTACGACACCGACGACTACCGCGAGACCGAGCAGCTCTAGTCCGCGCTGCCGCCACACCTGAGGAGCACCAAGCATGCCCACGCCCACCAAGGGCCCCCGCCTCGGCGGCAGCCCCGCGCACGAGCGGCTGATGCTGGCCAACCTGGCCACCGCGCTGTTCCAGCACGGCAAGATCAAGACCACCGAGACCAAGGCCCGGCGGCTGCGTCCGCTCGCCGAGCAGCTCATCACCAAGGCCAAGCGGGGCGACCTCGCCTCGCGCCGGCGGGTGGCGGGCGTCGTGAAGGACAAGGACGTGGTCTACGGCCTGTTCGACCAGATCGCGCCGCGGTACGCCAACCGTCAGGGTGGCTACACCCGGATCGTGAAGACCGGCCCGCGCAAGGGTGACAACGCGCCGATGGCGATCATCGAGCTGGTCGAGGAGCTGCAGGTCACCGAGCCGAAGGCGAACAAGAAGACCGCCGCTCGCAAGGCCGCTGCCCAGCAGGACAAGGTCGAGGCGCTCGCCCCGGCCGAGGAGACCCCGGCGTCGGCCCAGGCCGACCAGGACTCCGAGGCGCCGGTGTCGGCGACCGGTGACACCGCCGCCGCCCGCGAGGACAGCGACGAGGCCACCGAGAACAAGGCCTGAGCAGAGGCAACCATCGTCGGGCCCGGCATCCTCAGGGGTGCCGGGCCCGACGCGGTTTACGGAGGTACGAGGTGGACGAGCGGACCCGGCTGCGCCTGGAGGTCGCGTACGACGGCACGGACTTCTCCGGCTGGGCGGCCCAGCCGGACCGGCGTACGGTCGCCGGCGTGCTGGTCGAGGCGCTGGAACTGGTGCTCGGCAACGGCACCGCGAGCGGGCTGACCGTGGCCGGTCGCACCGACGCCGGGGTGCACGCCACCGGGCAGGTCTGCCACCTCGATCTGCCCACCGAGGTCTGGACGGCGCATGAGGGCAGGCTGCTGCGCCGGCTGGCCCGGCTGCTCCCGGGGGACGTGCGGGTCCGGGCGATGAGCGCGGTACCGGCCACCTTCGACGCCCGCTTCTCGGCCACCTTCCGGCGTTACGAGTACCGGGTCACCGACGCCGCGTGGGGTGCCGATCCGCTGCGCCGGCACGAGATCCTGGCCTGGCCCCGCCCGCTCGACCTCGACCGGCTCGGTGCCGCCGCGCTCGGCCTGGTGGGGGAGCACGACTTCGCCGCGTACTGCCGGCGCAAGGAGAACGCCACCACGCTGCGCGAGGTGACCCGGCTGGACTGGCGGCGGGACGCCGACGGGATTCTGGTCGCCACCGTGCAGGCCGACGCGTTCTGCCAGGCGATGGTGCGCAGCCTGGTCGGCGCGATGCTGGTCGCGGGCGACGGGCGCCGGCCGGTGGACTGGCCGGCCGGCCTGCTCACCCGGCGGGAGCGGTCCAGCGAGGTGACCGTGGCGCCGGCGCACGGGCTGACCCTGGTGGCGGTCGGCTACCCGGACGATCCCGCCGAGTACGCCCGCCGGGCCGAGGCGACCCGACGGCTGCGGGTGCCGGCCGACGCCTGACCGCCTCGACCGGCCCCCGAGCGTCGGTCAGTCCCGGGTGGACTAGTCCTGGCTACCGCTTCGGTCGCTGGGTCCTGCGGTCGGCTGGCTGGCGGTCCCGCCGTCGGCCCGGCGCTCCAGCACGCCTTGGTTCAGGTGCAGTTCGAGCATGTCGAAGAGGATCTCGCGGACGGTTGTGTCGCCGGAGCGGATCGTCGCCCCGTCGGCGCGGGCCACCACGGCGTACGCGAGGTAGTGGCCGCGTACCTGCCAGCCGACCCGGGCCGCGGCGGTGGCGATGGCCTCGGTCCCCTCGCCCGCGGACATGCCGCGGAACCGGCCCTGCCGTTCGTCGAGCAACTGGCGGATCCGGTCCCGGGCCCGCTCGGCGCTGGACCGGTCGGCCAGGTTGAACAGCCCCGCGGTGACCAGATGTTCCCCGTCGGGCGCGCGCAGGGTGGCCCGGACGGCCTGGTTGCAGCCGAGCCGAACCAGCAGGTCACCGACCTCGCCGGTGGCGGCCACCGCGCAACTGGCGCTGGACTGGCTGCGCAGCACTTCGTACCCGGACCGGCCGTCACCGACCGCCAGCCGGTCGCTGGGGAAGACCTCACGGGCGGTCAGTGGCGCCTGGTCGGTGTCCCGGGAGTCGAGGTCGCTGGCGTCGGCGGGCGTGATGCTGCGGGTGGTTTCCGGCGCGGCGCTGGGCGCCGCCTGCTGGCCGGTCAGCTGCCTTCCGTCGAGCAGCGCGGCGGCGGCGAGGCCGCCGATGGCGAGCAGCACCAGCACGGCGGCAGCGCCGATCAGTACCTGCCAGGCCCGGCCACCACCCCGCCTCGGCGGCGGCGCGACGGTGGTGGCGGGCTCGAGCGGCGCGGCCGGGACCGGCTCGTGCGGCGGCACCGGCTCCTGCGGTGCCGGCTCGTACGGAGGTGCCGGCTCGTACGGAGGCGCGGGTTCGTACGGCGGTACCGGTGCCCGCGGTGCCGCCGCCGGGCCGGCCACGACGACCGGCTCGTACGGCGGTACCGGCTCCTGCGGCGGTGCGGGGGGCGGCGCGGCGGCCGGTGCCGCCGAGGGCACCATGATCTGGTTGGGGCGGGGCAGCGACGGCGTGGGGAAGCGCGACGGGGACGGCCCGGCCGGCGGCGGCGGGCCGGTCGTGGGTGACTGCCCGTCGGGCTGGCCCGGCCGGTACTGGACGTACGGGTCCTCATCGGAGTCGTACCGATACACCATGCCGTTCAGGGTAGGGATGTTTATCCCTTTAGTGGGTAAATTCGGAAAAACCTGGCGTCCATCGTGTCGTGTCGTCCTGCCACTCCCGTCCCGCCAGGCGGATCTGGCCCGATGCGAGAATGGCCGACGTGACCGGGGACCACTACTTCACCGCCGAACCCAGCGCGCCCGCCCAGCCACGCGAGGTGCAGTTCACCGTCGCCGGCCGCGAGTACGCCCTGGCCTCCGCGGCCGGCGTCTTCTCGGCGACCCGCCTCGACCCCGGCAGCGCCGTGTTGCTGCGTAAGGCCGAACTGCCGGGCCCCGCCACCACCGGCGCGCTGCTCGACCTCGGCTGCGGCTTCGGCCCGATCACCGGCGTGCTGGCGACCGTCGCGCCCGCAGCGACCGTCTGGGCGGTGGACGTCAACGAGCGGGCGCGGGAACTCACCGCCGCGAACGCGGCTCGGCTCGGCGTCGGAGCCCGGGTGCGGGTGGCGGCACCCGAGGAGGTGCCTGCCGACCTCGACTTCGCCCAGATCTGGTCGAACCCGCCGATCCGCGTCGGCAAGGACGAGCTGCACCAGCTGCTTCGGACCTGGCTGCCCCGGCTGGCTCCGGACGGGGTGGCCTGGCTGGTGGTGGCCCGCCACCTCGGCGGCGACTCGCTGCACCGCTGGTTGGTCGACCAGGGCTGGCAGGTCGGGCGGCACGCCAGCCAGAAGGGCTTTCGCGTGCTCCGCGTCACCCGGTGACCTCCTCGGCGCGGTAATCGGTTGGCCGGCCGGCCGGGCTCCGGCAGGATGCCCGCGTGGGATACGTGGACGTGGCGGCGGTCGGGTACGTCCTGCCGGACGGGCGGGAACTCTTCGCCGACGTGTCGTTCCGGGTCGGCGAGGGTGCCAAGGTGGCGCTGGTCGGGCCGAACGGCGCCGGGAAGACGACGCTGCTGCGGATGGTCGCCGGTGACCTGCCGGCACCGACCGGCGCGATCGCGCGTACCGGCGGATTGGGCGTGATGCGCCAGTTCATCGGCATGATCGGCGACGAGTCGACGCTCGCCGACCTGGCGCTCTCGCTGGCCCCGCCGGCGCTGCGCGACGCCGGCCGCCGGCTGGCCGAGACCGAGGCGGCCATGCGGGCGGCCGAGCTGCGCGGCAAGTACAGCACCGCCGCCGGCAAGGCCCAGCTGGCGTACGCGGACTCCCTCGCCGCCTGGGGCGAAACCGGCGGGTACGACGCCGAGGTGCTCTTCGACACCGTCGCCACCATCGTCCTCGACCTGTCCTGGGACATCGCCCGGCAGCGGCCGGTCCGCACCCTCTCCGGTGGACAGCAGAAACGCTTCGCGCTCGAACTGCTGCTGCGCGGCCCCGACGAGGTGCTGCTGCTCGACGAGCCGGACAACTTCCTCGACGTGCCCGGCAAGCGCTGGCTGGAGGCGCGGCTGCGGGAGTCCGGCAAGTCGGTGCTCTACGTCTCGCACGACCGGGAGCTGCTGGCACATACCGCCGACCGGGTGGTTGCGGTGGAGGGCGGCAGCGCCTGGGTGCACCCGGGCGGCTTCGCCAGCTGGCACGCCGCCAGGGTGGCCCGGCACGACCGCCTCGACGAGCTGCGCAAGCGGTGGGACGAGGAGCACGAGAAGCTGCGTGAGCTGATGCTGATGTACAAGCAGAAGGCCGCGTACAACTCGGGAATGGCTTCGCGGTATCAGGCCGCGCAGACCCGGCTGCGCAAGTTCGAGGAGGCCGGGCCGCCGCCCGTACCGCCGAAGGACCAGGACATCCGGATGCGGCTGACCGGCGGGCGGACCGGCAAGCGCGCGCTGGTCTGCGAGCAGCTGGAGCTCGACGGCCTGACCTACCCGTTCGACCTGGAGGTGTGGTACGGCGACCGGGTCGCGGTGCTCGGTGCCAACGGCACCGGCAAGTCGCACTTCCTGCGCCTGCTGGCGCGCGGCGGGACGGATCCGGATCCGGCGAACGGCCCGGTCGACGCCGGGGCGGCGCTCGCGCCGGTGGCGCACGACGGGACGGCCCGGCTCGGCGCGCGGGTCCGCCCCGGCCACTTCTCGCAGACCCACGACCGGCCGGAGCTGATGGCGAAGACGCTGGTCGAGATCCTCTGGCGGGGTGACGAGCACCGGGCCGGCATGGACCGGCACGCGGCGATGGCCGCGCTCAGCCGGTACGAGTTGGCCGGGCAGGGCGACCAGCGGTTCGGCACCCTCTCCGGCGGTCAGCAGGCCCGCTTCCTGGTGCTGCTGCTGGAGCTGTCCGGGGCGACCCTGCTGCTGCTCGACGAGCCGACCGACAACCTCGACCTGGCCTCGGCCGAGGCGCTGGAGGCGGGACTCGCCGCGTTCTCCGGGACGGTGGTGGCGGTGACCCACGACCGTTGGTTCACCCGGAGCTTCGACCGGTTCCTGCTGTTCCGCGGTGACGGTGAGGTGGTGGAGACGCCCGAGCCGGTGTGGGAGGTCGGGCGGTCGACATAGGGTTGATCTCGTGACTGAGATGACCTATCGCCGGCTGGGCGACTCCGGGCTCGTGGTGTCCGTCGTGGGGATCGGCTGCAACAACTTCGGCCGCAAGCTCGACCTCGACGGCACCCGCGCGGTGGTCGACGCCGCCCTCGACGTCGGGATCAACTTCTTCGACAGCGCCGACATCTACGGCGAGCCGCACGGGGCGTCGGAGGCGCAGCTCGGCGCGGCCCTCAAGGGGCGCCGGGACGACGTGGTGGTGGCGAGCAAGTTCGGCATGTCGATGGGCGGCGGCAACGGCCGCGACTTCGGGGTACGCGGCTCGCGGCGGTACGTGATCCGCGCGGTCGAGGCGTCGCTGCGCCGGCTGGACACCGACTACATCGACCTGTACCAGTTCCACGAGCCCGACCCGGGCACCCCGATCGACGAGACGCTTTCCGCCCTGGACGACCTGGTCCGCGCCGGCAAGGTGCGCTACCTGGGCAACTCCAACTTCGCCGGCTGGCAGATCGCCGACGCCGAGTGGACCGCGAAGACCCGGGGCCTGACCCGGTTCATCAGTGCGCAGAACCACTACAGCCTGCTCAACCGGGACGCCGAGATCGAGGTGCTGCCCGCGTGCGAGCGGTTCGGCCTCGGCATGCTGCCGTTCTTCCCGCTGGCCAACGGGCTGCTCACCGGCAAGTACAAGCGCGGCGAGGCGCCGCCCGCGGGCAGCCGGCTCGCCGGTGGCGGCCGGTACGCACAGCGCCTCGCTGCCGCCGACTGGGACACCATCGAGGCCATCGAGGCGTACGCCGCCGAGCGCGGGGTGTCGATGCTGCACGTGGCCATCGGCGGGCTGGCCGCCCAGCCGGCGGTGACCTCGGTGATCGCCGGCGCCACCACGCCCGAGCAGGTGCGCGCCAACGCCGAGGCCGGTGCCTGGCAGCCCATCGCCGAGGACCTCAAGGCGCTGCGCGCGGTGCTCGACCGGTAACGCCGAACGGCCCGGCACCCGCCGTGGAAACGGTGGATGCCGGGCCGCTGTGGCGTCGGCCGGGCCTACGACGGGTTGCGGCGTCGGCCCAGCAGCGGCGCGGTCAGCGCCACGACGACGAGCACGGCCACGCCGACCGCGACCGTCCACCACCATCCGGGCGCGTCGCCGTTGCCGGCGGACCGATCCGCCTGCGCCGACGGCGCGTCCCGGGTATCGGCGACCGGAGCCAGCGACGGGGTCTGCGCCGGGCGGGACTCCACCTCGGCGGTCGCCACGCCGACGTGCGGTGCGGGCGCGGTCACCCGCACCTTCCAGGAGCCGGGCGACAGGATCGGGCCGGTGGTGTAGAAGCCCTGCCCCTCGGCCGCCGGTTCCAGTTGCAGCGGGCCGACCGTGCGGCCCTCCGAACCGGAGGCGGTGAGGGTCAACCGCACCAGCTTGTCCAGGCGGTGTCCGTCGGCGTACACCGCCTGGATGGTGACCCCGTCGGCCCCGTCACCGGCCACCGTCAACTTGAGCTCGTCGCCATGCGCCGCGGCCGGGGCCGCGGCGAGGACCGCCAGGAGCAGTCCGGCGAGCACGGCGGCGACCGCCTTCCGGGTACGCGTCGTGCCGCGCCCGGTGGGCCGGCTACCGCGACGGACAGGTCGACATCGAGACCGGCGCCCGCACGGTGCGGTGCCTACCCGGCGACCCGGACTGGCGGGAACTGGCCGCGCTGGTCACGATCATGCTGCTCGGGCACTGGCAGGAGATGAAGGCGATCGGC
>NZ_JBFBAO010000238.1:0-11047 GCF_040682255.1 Micromonospora sp. NPDC051296
GCCGCCGCCCCCCGACGCTCCGGACGTGCCGGGGGTCACCCGCGGGAACCCGAGAGCGCCGCAAAGCGTCCGATCGGGGTCGGGACGGTCCCGACCGGGTGCCAACCAGGAGGAAGCGTGAGTACCGGGGAGTTCAGCGGGGTCGACCACGACCTGCTCGCCGACTACCTCGGCGGCGCGCTGGACGGCACCCCGGAGGCGGCCGAGGTCGCCCGGCTCGTCGCGGAGGACCCGGCCTGGGCGCAGGCCCACGCCCTGCTGGCACCGGCCGTCGCCGGTGTCCGCGCCGAGTTGGCCGAATGGGCTGGGCCGGCACCGGAGATGCCGTCGGCAGTGGCCGACCGGATCCTCGCCGCGTTGGACGCCGCGGACCCCGCCGAGACCTCGTCCGCCGACGATCCGGAAGCCACCGGTGACCCCGACGCGGTTCCGATCGGCGCGAAGCCGGCCGCCGTGCCGGCCCAGCCGCTCGGTGGGCCCCGGCGGCCCAGCCGCACCATACGACCGGGACAGGAGCGGAGCGCCCCGACCCGACCCGGACGGCGCCGGCGCCGCTGGGCCCGGGTGGCCGGTCCGGTCGCGCTCGCCGCCGTGGCGGTCGTCGGGCTGGGCGCGCTCCAACTGGCCCGTCCCAACCAGGGTGTCGACTCGACGGCGGGCACCGCGCTGAGCGATCAGGGCGCGAGCCCGGTCGTACCCCACGCGTACGACTCCCGCGAGTCCGAAGAGCGGGCAACGGCCGCCGAGCCGGAACGGTCCTGGACGATGGCCCAGGGCCCCTTCGAGATCGTCAGCCCGCCGCAACGCAGTGGCACGGACTACACCCCGCAGGCGCTGGCGAAGGCCCGCCCCGCACCGACGATGGAGCAGTTCTCCAGTCCCGCCGGGCCCGGGGCCGCCATGGAGGACGGGGGCCGCCTCGCCGGCCCAGGTGACCTGGCGCGGCTCGGCGACCAGGCGGCGTTGAGCGCCTGCCTCGCCGAGATCAGCGCCGAGCACGGCGAGGAGCCGCTGGTCTTCAACGTCATCGATTACGCCCGCTTCCAGGGGTTCCCGGCACTGGTGATCCGTTTCACGGATGTCTCCGGCGCGTACTGGGCGTGGGTCAGCGGGCCCGAGTGTGGTGTCCCCGGGTCCGGCTCGGACACCCGTTACCGGACGCGGGTAGGGTGAATCGGCAGTCACCGTACGTTTGACCGTCCACGTGACGTGACCCACCGGATGACCGGCTCGGGAATCCCCGGTTCGTACGATGACGTTCTGCACATCAGTTGCCGCCGCGTCGGCACTCGGATCGGCATCGGCGGGTACGCCGGTGGCGGCAGTCAAACGATTGGGAGACGGCAGTGGACGAGGTCCGCAACCTGGTCATCATCGGCTCCGGGCCGGCCGGTTACACCGCGGCGGTCTACGCGGCGCGTGCCAACCTCAAGCCCTTGATCATCGAAGGCGTGCAGTCCGGCGGCGCGCTGATGACCACCACCGAGGTGGAGAACTTCCCCGGTTTCGCGGACGGCATCCTCGGTCCCGAGCTCATGGACAACATGCGCAAGCAGGCCGAGCGGTTCGGTGCCGAGTTCCTGACCGACGACGTCACCCGGGTCGAGCTCGCCGACACCGGTCACCCGGGCGCGCTGAGCACCGTCTGGGTCGGCGAGACCGCCTACCAGGCCAGGGCGGTCATCCTCGCCACCGGTTCCGCCTGGCGCCCGCTCGGCGTACCGGGCGAGCAGGAGTACCTGGGCCACGGCGTCTCCTCCTGCGCCACCTGCGACGGCTTCTTCTTCCGCAACCAGCACATCGTGGTGGTCGGAGGTGGCGACTCGGCGATGGAGGAGGCCAGCTTCCTGACCCGCTTCGCCGAGTCGGTCACCATCATCCACCGCCGGGACTCGTTCCGGGCGAGCAAGATCATGGCCGAGCGGGCGCTGAACAACGACAAGATCAAGGTTGAGTGGAACACGGTGATCGAGGAGATCCTCGGCGCGGACGGCAAGGTCTCCGGGGTACGGGTGCGGAACGTGCACACCGGCGAGGCCAAGGTGCTCGACGTCACCGGCGTGTTCGTGGCGATCGGCCACGACCCGCGCAGCGAGCTGTTCCGCGAGCAGGTGGAGCTGGACGGCGAGGGGTACGTGAAGGTCGAGTCGCCGAGCACCCGGACCAGCATCCCTGGTGTCTTCGCTGCGGGCGACCTGGTCGACCACACGTACCGGCAGGCCATCACCGCGGCCGGCACCGGCTGCGCGGCCGCCCTGGACGCCGAACGCTTCATCGCCACGCTGCCCAAGGACTGAACGAGACACATCCCGGAGGAGGGGTCAACAGTGAAAGCAACCAAGTCGGTCACCGACGCGAGTTTCGCCGCCGACGTGCTCAAGTCCGACAAGCCGGTCCTGGTGGATTTCTGGGCCGAGTGGTGCGGACCGTGCCGCAAGGTGTCGCCGTTGCTGGAGGAGATCGCCGGCGAGATGGGCGACCAGGTCAGCATCGTCAAGGTCAACATCGACGAGAACCCGGAGACCGCCCGCACCTACCGCGTGATGTCGGTGCCGACGCTCACCGTGTTCAAGAACGGCGAGCCGGTGCAGTCGATCGCGGGTGCCAAGCCCAAGGGTGAACTGGTGAAGTTGATCCAGTCGGCGCTCTGACCCCTCGGCGACGCAGCCATTTCGACCCCGTGCCGGGCTCACCGGTACGGGGTCGAGGCGTTTTTCCACCCCTGCGCATCGCCCAGCGCATAACCTCGAATCCGGGGGCCGCCGGACGCCGGTGACCACCTGGTCCCCGTCGCGGTGCCGTCCTGCCACCGACGGACCCGGCCAGCCACCGACCGTGCAGAGGGGGTCGTGCGTGCGTCCGATCCGTCCCGGTGACCGGGGACCCGCAGTGACCGAGATCCGTACGGTGCTGACCGGTCTCGACCTCCTCTCCAAGGCGACCGGCCCGTACCACGACGAGTTCGACGCGGCCACGGAACAGGCCGTGCGGGCGTTCCAGCAGTCCCGCGGGCTCAGCGTCGACGGCCGGGTCGGTGCGGAGACCTGGCGCGCGCTCGACGCCGCCCGGTGGCGCCTCGGTGCCCGGACCCTTTACCACGCCGTGCCGGTGCCGCTCACCGGCGAGGACGTCCGGTCGTTGCAGGAACGGCTGCTGGAGATGGGGTACGACGTCGGCCGGGCCGACGCCATCTACGGCGTACGCACCTCCCGGGCGGTGGCTCAGTTCCAGCGTGAGGTGGGGCTGACCCCGGACGGCACCTGCGGCCCGCACACCATGGGCGCGCTGCGCCGGCTCGGGCGCAAGGTGGTCGGCGGTCGGCCGCAGTGGCTGCGCGAGTCCGACGCCATCCGGCAGTCCGGCCCGACGCTGGTCGGCCGGACGGTGGTCATCGACCCGGGGCACGGTGGCACCGACCCGGGCGTGGTGGTGCCCGACGGCCCGCTGCGCTGGACCGAGGCGGACCTGGTGCACGATCTGGCCAGCCGGCTGGAGGGCCGGCTCGCCGCGTCGGGGGTACGGGTGCAGCTCACCCGTGGACCGACGCCGGAAACCTGCCTGCCCGACATCGACCGGGCACAGCTGGCCAACTCCCTCGGCGCGGACGTGTTCATCTCGCTGCACACCGACGGACACGCCAACCCGGAGGCCGAGGGGGTGGCGACGTACCACTACGGCACCGACAACGGGGTGACCTCGGCGACCGGGGAGCGGCTCGCCGGACTGGTCCAGCGGGAGATCGTGGCGCGTACCGGGCTGCGCGACTGCCGTACCCACGCCAAGGCGTGGGACCTGCTCCGGCTCACCCGGATGCCGGCGGTACGCGTCGAGGTCGGTTACCTCACCTCGCCAGCGGACCGGAGGCGGCTGGTCGACCCCCGCTTCCGGGACAAATTGGTCGAGGCGATCGTGGCGGCGGTGCAGCGGATGTACCTGCCGATCGAGCGCGACGTGCCGACCGGTTCGATCGACGTAAGCGAGCTGCGAGCGGCGGTCGCCGCGGGCACCGTGGTCGACTGACCAGCTCGGGCAACTGAACGGGCGGGGCGGCTGGGCGGCGCGGGCGCGGCGTCGGGCGGGTCAGCCGGCGGAGGAACGGGTGGCCGGGGTGGGGCGCACCGGGCGCAGCAGCGACTCCGGGCTCATCGAGCCGAGCAGCTTCTCCAGCGCGTACTCGACGTCCGACTTCCAACTCAACGCCGTACGCAGCTCCAGCCGTAGCCGGGGGAAGCGGGGATGCGGACGGACGGTCTTGAAGCCCACCGAGAGGAAGAAGTCGGCGGGCGCGACGCAGGCGCCGGCCGGATCGGCGGCGTCGCCGAACTTGGCGTCACCGAACGCCTCGATCGCCTTGATCCCACGCTTGGTCAGGTCGCGGGCGACCCCCTGCACCAGCATCCGGCCGAGGCCACCACCGGCGAAGGCGGGCACCACGTTCGCGGTCATCAGCAGCGCCGCGTCGGCGGAAACCGGGGAGGTGGGGAACGCCATCGAGCGGGGCACGTAGGCCGGCGGGGCGTACATGACGAAGCCGGCCGGCATCCCGTCGACGTAGACCAGCTTGCCGCAGGAACCCCATTCCAGCAGGGTCTGCGAGACCCACGCCTCCTTCTCCAGCCCCGGGTCGCCAGCGGCGCAGGCACGGTCGGCGGAAACCGGATCAAGCTCCCAGTAGACGCATTGCCGGCACGGACGGGGCAGGTCCTCCAGGGTGTCCAGGGTCAGGCTGACCAGACGTCGCGACATTGGCGCTTCCCCACACTAGGCTCGGCAGTGGGACCGGCCCGGACGGCACCGCCGCATCCCTGCCCCCGCGTTCCTGCCCCCGACGAGCGATCGTACGCCGTTGATCGGCGGTGCGGGAGAGGACGCGCGAATGCCCACCTCAGGTGCGCCCGCCAGGGGTCCGGCATGTGGACCCGGGCGTATTCGAGGGCGCGCTGGGCGGTCTGCGGCGGCTACCATCGACACTCGGCGCGCCGTGCCGCCATGGTCGCCGGTGTCCCGGGTACCCGGGACGAGAGCCGCCCGAGCAGCCATCGAGGTGATGTCATGACCGGCACGACACTCGACGACTACACCGACCGGTACGCCCGCCGGGTGCGGGGGATGACCGCCTCGGAGATCCGCGCGCTGTTCGCGGTCGCCAGTCGGCCGGAGGTGGTCTCGCTCGCCGGTGGCGCCCCCTACATCGCCGCTCTCCCGCTGGACGCCGTCGGTGAGATGCTCGGTCGGCTCGGCACCGAGCACGGGACCACCACGCTGCAGTACGGCATCGGCCAGGGCACCCTGGAGCTGCGGGAGCGGATCTGCGAGGTGATGGCCCTCTCCGGCATCGACGCCGCCTGCGGCGCCTCCCCGGAGGACGTGGTGGTGACCGTTGGCGGGCAACAGGCGCTCGATCTGGTGGCCCGGCTCTTCCTCGACCCGGGTGACGTGGTGCTCGCCGAGGGGCCGACCTACGTCGGCGCGCTCGGGGTGTTCCAGGCCGCCCAGGCGCAGGTCGTACACGTGCCGATGGATGACGACGGGCTGATCCCGGAGGCGCTGGAGACGGCCATCGCGGACCAGGCTCGCGCTGGCCGGCGGGTGAAGTTCCTCTACACCATCCCGACCTACCAGAATCCGGCCGGCGTGACGCTGACCGAGGAGCGGCGGGAGCGGGTCCTCGACATCTGCGAGCGCGCCGGCCTGCTGGTCGTCGAGGACGACCCGTACGGCCAGCTGGGCTTCGAGGAGGAGGCACCGGCGCCGCTGCGGGCGCGCCGCCGCGAGGGGGTCTTCTACCTCAGCACCTTCTCCAAGACCTTCGCCCCGGGGCTGCGGGTCGGCTGGATCCTCGCGCCGCACGCGGTACGCGACAAGCTGGTGATCGCCAGCGAGGCGCAGATCCTCTGCCCCAGCGCGTACGCGCAGTCAGCCGTCAGCACGTACCTCAGCACGATGCCGTGGCGCGAGCAGCTGAAGGTCTACCGGGAGGTCTACCGCGAGCGGCGGGACGCGATGCTCGCCGCGCTGGCGGATCTGATGCCCGCCGGCACCCGGTGGACCACTCCCGGCGGCGGTCTCTTCGTCTGGGCGACCCTGCCGGACGGGCTGGACTCGAAGGCGATGATGCCCCGCGCCATCGCCGCCCGGGTGGCGTACGTGCCGGGCACCGGCTTCTACGCCGACGGCACGGGCAACGGCCACATGCGGCTCAACTTCTCGTTCCCTCCGCCGGAGCGGATCCGGGAGGGCGTCCGCCGGTTGGCCAGCGTCATGGAGCAGGACATCGCCATGCGGCGGGTGTTCGGCGCGGTCGGCGGGCCGGGTGCCCGGCGTGGCCGGGCCGGCTCGGACGCCCCAGGACCTGACTTGGCATGATGCCCGGCATGGGTGCCACCGCTGCCGAAGAACCCGTCGAGTCCACTTCCGCCACATCAGACCTGCACGTGCTCGTGCTCGCCGGCGGTCTGTCGTACGAGCGGGACGTGTCGCTGCGCTCCGGCCGTCGGGTGCTCGACGCGCTGCGGGCCGTCGGGATGGAGGCCGAGCTGCGCGACGCCGACGTCGCCCTGCTGCCGGCGCTGGCCGCCGATCCGCCAGACGCCGTGATGATCGCCCTGCACGGTGCCACCGGCGAGGACGGGTCACTGCGCGGGGTGCTCGACCTCTGTGGCGTCCCGTACGTCGGGTGCGACGCACGGGCCTCCCGGCTCGCCTGGGACAAGCCGTCGGCGAAGGCGGTGCTCCGCGAGGCCGGCATCGCGACCCCGGACTGGGTCGCGCTGCCGCACGACCGGTTCAGCGAACTGGGCGCGGTGGCCGTGCTGGACCGCATCGTCGACCGGTTGGGGTTGCCGTTGATGGTGAAGCCGGCCCAGGGCGGTTCGGGGCTCGGCGCCGCCGTGGTCCGGGACGCCGCGTCGCTGCCGGCCGCCATGGTCGGTTGTTTCGCGTACGACCCGACCGCGCTCGTGGAGCGCTACGTGCCCGGCATGGACGTGGCGGTCTCCGTCATCGACCTGGGGGACGGACCGCAGGCCCTGCCGCCGGTCGAGATCGTGCCGCGCAACGGGGTGTACGACTACGCCGCCCGCTACACCGCCGGCCGGACCACCTGGCACACGCCGGCCCGGCTGGAGCCATCGGTGGCCGAGGCGGTGGCCCAGGTCGCGTTGGCCGCCCACACCGCTCTCGGCCTCCGCGACCTCAGTCGGGTCGATCTGATCGTGGACTCGGCCGGCCAGCCGCACGTGCTAGAAGTCAACGTCTCCCCGGGGATGACCGAGACGTCGCTGCTGCCGCTCGCGGTTCAGGCGGCCGGGCTGGACTTCGGCCGCGTGATCAGCAGCTTGGTCGCCCGCGCCGCCGCTCGCTGACGAACCGCATCCCGGATACCGCCGTGGTATCCGGAAGACCTCCAACGCCGCTGGACCCGCCGCCCACCGCACGGTTCCTACGGTCTCTGCGGGGCTTTGGATCCGGCGACGCCCGCCTGCGTCCTGCCAGCCACGGCTGCTCCTTCGAAGGGCCGTCCGCGCCTAGGCGAACGGCCCTTCGAAGCCTTGGGGAGCCGGCGGGCCACCCGGTCAGCGTCGTTGCCGTCCTCGCGACTCCCTTGGACGGCGCGCGCTCAGGTGTTGGTCGGCCTGCCGGCCGGGCTGGCCGCGCCGTCTGACGCGCCGGCCGACTGTGACTCGGCGCTTCGGTCGGCGGGAGTCCTCTCCGCGCTCGTTGCCAGCGCCGCCGCTTCCGTGCCGCGGGTTTTCGCGGTCGCGTCCGCGTCGGCGGTCTCCGTCTCCGTGTCCGACGCACCGGTGGTCGCCCGCTGCGATGGCACGGGACGGACCGGCGCGGGAGCTTCCACCGCCGGCTTCTGCTCCGGCGACGTGCGCTCTTCCTGGCGGAGGCCGCCGCCACCCTGACCACCGCGGTGCTCATCGTCTTCTGCTGCCGCCTCCGGACCGGCTTTCGCCGAACCTGCCTCCGGCAGCGCTTCGCTGGCGGTCCTGTCCGGCGGGACAGCGCCGGTCGCCGTGGACTCCTCCGGACCACCCGGCACGTCGGGTAGCTCGACCCCCTCCCCGATCGCCTCCAACAATGACCCGCCTCCGGTCCTGCGACCGGGCGGCGTGCTGCCTTCGGCCGGCGTCTGCCCCTCGGCGGGGGCTGACTGCGCAGCGAGGCTGGACGGAGCCTGCCACTGGATGCGGGGCGGCTCGGCCAGGGGCCGTCCGCCGAACTCGGCGAGCCAGGCAGCCACGAGGGCCAGGTTCTCTCGCCACGTGTCCTCGGAGATGGGCGGCAGGATCGAGTCCCAGAGGGAGAGGAAGGTCCCGCGGAGCTGGAGTCGCCCGTACGGGCGGGCCAGGAACCACATGTGGAGATGGGCCGACCCGTCTCCCCAACGGTTCACATGCACCCGAGCCACCCCGTCCAGCGAACGGATGGCCCGCTCGAGTCGTACCGTCATCACGCCCAACTCGGCGGCGAGCAGGTTGGGTAGATCGCCAAGATCCAGGTGCGACCGCGATTCAAGGATGAGGACCATCGGCAGGCCGGTGGGGCGGTCCATGGCGCGTACGCGCCACCGGTCGCCGACCCAGATGTAGGCGTCGTCGGGTGCCTGGCAGGCGGTGCATTCCCGGTGGGCCTCGCCCTTGCGGGGCGGTTCGACCGGGACCGGGTCGTCGAGTCGCTTGACCCGCAGGTCACCCTCGAAGGGAAAGGACGGCCACTGGGTGAAGTCCGGGACTGAGGGAGGGGTGTCGTGCACGACGCTGACCCTAACCGAGTCCGGCACCGCTGTCCCTACCTGAATCACGTTCCGTTTCACGGAGGCTCGGACGGCCGACAGTCGACCACTCAACGACTGTCCCCAGAGTTATCCACAGGCCGTCGAGGTGCCTGAAGTCGGCTGTCATCCACGGTTCAACAAGGGGTTTCAGCCCTTCGTTTCACGTGAAACGGCGACGGCCTGTGGAAAACCGGTGTGGATAACATCGGGGTGCCGGCACCGTCGTTCCGAGCGGGTCGACAGCCACGCCGGGGGCGGTCTCGTTTCACGTGAAACAGGGCCTACCCGTGAGGCTGTCGCCCGCCGGCCCCCTTGCCGCACCGCCTGCCGGAGACGCCACCTGGTGACATCCACCACCCCACGACGATCCGTTCCTGCGACGGCGGCCCGAGCACCGGCGGGACGGGCGGTCGAGCTACGGACTAACGCCCCTCGCCAAAGCCAGGCACCGTTTCGAGGCGGAGGCAATCGGCCGCACCGGGACGTGGCACAACGGACGTGGCCGCCGTCGGCGAGCGTGGTCCGTCCGATGCCGTGAACCGCACCCACCCCGGGTGCCGCAGGGCCGCCACTATCCCCCGGCGTAAGTCACGGCGAGCACGGCGCGTTGACGGCATGGGGAGCCAGGCCGTGTCGAGCTGACCCGTTCACGGCAGCGCTGCCCGGCTGGCCGGGTAGGTGCCGGCGCGGCAGCGGGCCTTAGCGGGCCCTTCCCATCCGGGTCGTCCAGGATCGCCTGGCGCACTTCTAGCGGGCGAGCTGAACCGCCGGCACCATCCCTCAGGGCCGTGGCCACGGAACCAGGACCAGAGTCGGCGGCCGTTGAAACCGAGCCCTCGGTCTTGGGGCTGCTTCGTGCCGACCGGCATGTACAGCGCCGGCAGGCGCTCGGCGGGGCCGGTGGGCGCAGTGCCCGCATGGAGGCGGACCGGCATCAGGCGGCCCCCATGAGGCGGGCGCGCTTGAGGCGGAGCGTGCATGAGGCGCAGATCGTGGATGCCGCAGGGCTGGCGCGTTTCACGTGAAACGAGGCCGCCCTGGATCGGCAGCTTGCCGGCGGAGCGGCCGTACCACGAGGGAGCGCAGCCCACTCGAGGCCATCAAACCAGCCACGGCTGCACCGGTGCCAGCCGACGATGAACAGCCGCTCATGCGCCGATGCCCAAACGGCCCCGTGTCGGAGCGGCCGGCCGCCCCACACCGCTGCTGAAGTAAAGTTCCGCGCTGCCGGCCAACCGTCGCCCGAGTGGCAGACCACGCGCGGCGCCGACTAAGCCCGTTCCATGCCCCGGTAGAGCGAATTCCACGCCTGACCCGAGCAGCCGGGCCCGCTCGGCGATCGGTCACCGCCGTGGCCGCCCCAAGGCGGTCGAGACACCGGGTCCGGCTGGCCGCCGGGACCTTCGGCTGGATCGGTGTGGCGGTGACCGTGAGGCTGTGCGCCCTGGAGCCAGCGTCCAGTTGCTCCTCGATGACACCGGCGGCTTGAGCGCGCCCTGGCGGGCCAATTCCGACCATGGCGGCCCATCCGGTTCGCCTGGCCCGTGGGCTTCACCCGGCCATCAGCCTCACCCTGCTGTCGGCTTCACCCGGCCCGCCGGGCCTCACCGGTTAGCCAGCCACTGGGCCGCTCGTCTCACCAGACCGATCCGGGCCGTTACCGGGCCGGGTAAAGCCGGTGGACCCGGTAAACCCGCCTGGCCCGCCAACCCATGCCAGTGGGGCGGTAGGCCGCGTGTGAGGCGCTAGGGCGGGCTACATGGCATTCGGCGCTGTCACATCGGTCAGCACCAGACCGACGATCCCGTTAAGTGCCGGCGCTCCGTCCGTTCGGTTCGACGCCATCTACAGCCACCGCGACGGCCTCGCGTCACGACGGCTGGTTCGCTGCGAGCGGCGCGGATGGCAGGGCACCACGGCGGGGCATCCGCAGGCCTGCTGCCGGCGTCGTGCGGGCCGGTAAGCGGGCTACCCGCCGGCAGTCCCGGGCCGGGCGTCTCAGCCACGACAATCACGGGCGGTACCGGCCCCGGCAGCAAGAGGCTCGCGCCAGCGGGGAAAGAGCCACTCAGCGACAGAACGGCCGCGCGCTCGCATTGCGAGGGCGCGGCCGTCAGAGCCGTCAGGTCTCCAAGCGGTTCAGCCTTCCGGCTCCTCCTGCTCGACCCCGATGATGCCGACGATCCGCTCCAGGTCGTCGACGGTGGCGAACTCGATGGTGATCTTGCCTTTGCTCCGGCCAATGTCGACCTTCACGCGGGTGTC
>NZ_JBFBAO010000239.1:0-11036 GCF_040682255.1 Micromonospora sp. NPDC051296
ATCTGCTCACCGATGGACGTGCTGGACCGGCCGATGAAGCGCTCGATGACCTCTGCCTCGGTCAGCGGCCAGCCCAGTTCCGCGCCAAGCGCGATGTTGAGACGGACCGCGATGCGCTCGCTGTCGACCAGCACCCCGTCGCAGTCGAAGATGACAAGCCCGATCGGATTGATCATCCGGAAAGGCTAGTCGAGTGGGTGGGGCGAACTTGGCGGCACCAACGGTCCCCGAAGGCGTCCCATCGCCGTCACCGCCGAGGTGGCGGCCAACTCGGACAGGTCGACAAGCGTGCACACCGTATTGTTTCGGCGATGATCGAGACTGCTGTCCCGGCCACCCGCAATCGGCGTGGCACCACGGCGTTCGTCCTTGCGTGCATCAGCCTGGTGCTGTCGCTGATCACGTGCTGTGGGGCCGGGGTGGTCGCCAGCACCGCCGGAATCGACCTGCTCCCAGTGCAGTCCAAGCCGCAGGTCGCCAGCGCGGCTCAGGTGGAAGCGGTCGCTCACGTGACCCTGCCGCCCGGTACCGTGCTGCTTACCGCCGCCTACAGCAACGGCCTGGAAACCCTGCTTTCGGCGAAGTTTCGGATACCCCGCAGCGAGCTCGACGCCTTCATCGCCACGGCGAAGTTCACCGCGACTCCCACACCCGGACTACGGGCAGTCGCCGCAGAACACAACGTCGGCGGCGGCGACCTGTGGGACCCCGAAACCGCCAAGGCCGTCTCCGGCATCGATGAAGAGCAACCCACTGCCGACGGCACACGCCGAGCTGTCCTGTTCAACCTTGATGCCCCCGACGCGGTGACCGTCTACTTGTACGCCAGCCGCGGCTGAGCCTGCCGCGAGCGGTGAACCGTCTGTGTCGGCGGCATGCACGCCCAAATAATCACCTCGAACCACCTGTATGGGCACGGGTTGGAACGCCGAGGGCACGCGGACGACATCTGCGCCCAGATTGGGCGCGATATCGACCTCGGGCGCGCTTCAGCGTGCGTGCCAGTGGATATGGTCGAACCCGTACGGGTGTGTGACACGTGGAGTGGACGGGGATGGTCGAGACGATGGTCGTGGTCGAGCGGGGAGACGTACTCGGCGAGGGATACCGGCGCCGCATCACCGAGGTCTACGTGCGCAGCTTCGCGGCGGACTTCGTCGCGTTCTCGCGCGATACTGGGAAGTTGGCCGACGCGTTCGAGCACATGCTGCTGCTCGAACGGTTCTACGTCGTGCTCGTGGACGGGGAGCCCGCCGGCCTCGCCTCGCTCACCGAGGGCGACCAGACACTGTTCGCGCCGCGTCGGCGGGAGATCCAGCGTCATCTCGGGCTGGCGCGCGGACTGCTCGGCTACGCGGTGATCCGGAGATGGTTCATGCGCCCCTCCGACGACGCCCGGCCCGGGCTCGCCGAGATCGGGTTCGTCGCCACCGAGCCGGCCTATCAGGGTCGCGGCGTCGCGACCGCGTTGCTGCGTCACCTGCTGGCGTTGCCCGGGTATCGCGAGTACGTGCTCGAGGACATCAAGGACACCAACGTACCCGCCCTCGGCCTCTACGCCAAGCTCGGCTTCACGGTGTACAAGCGTCGGAAAGTGCGCTTCGCGCGGCGCGCCGGGTTCACCGAACTCGTGTCGATGAAGCTCGTGCAGGACTCCACGTCGCAGCCGACCGACGACCGATCACCCGGAGCCGTCTGACGGGACACTGAGCTCCCCACCGGGAGCGTACGGTGAACGCCGCCGGCGCGTCGTCCTGAGCGCGGTCGGTAGCCCGAGGGGGCTACCGACCGCGAAGCCGCGCCGAGCCATGCCTGACCTCGGCAGATGGGCCAGAGCTGCTTGATCCCGGCGTCGGGAACGGTCAGTCGCTTCGGGGCTTGGCGAACTCTTCGATCAGTACGGGATACTGCTCCCCACCGTGTCCGGCGGCGATCGAGCGGTCGGCCATCGCCTTGATCAACTTCGGCAGTTCGGCGTTGACACCCACCGCCTCGCTCTCCTCGACCAGGTGTGCCATCGCCCGCGCGTCGGTCTCCAGTGCCGACACCTCGGCCGGGAAGGAGCCGCTGTCGATCTGCTCGGCATACCCCGGCAGCCATTCGGCCACAACGGCAGCGATCTGCTGCGCGAACGGCGCATAGGTCGCGGCGTCAACACCGGCCGTCCTGAGCAGGGCAGTGCCCTGGAGCCAGGCGTTCAGGACGCTCCACATCATGGCCAGGCCAGCCACGTCGTACAGGGACGCCAGGCCAGGGTCCGCACCCAGGTAGGTGACGGTGCCGAGCGCGCCGAGGGTCGGCCTGTGCGCCTCGAAGTCCTTCTGCGGCCCGCTGTGCAGAATCACCGCCTCGGCGGTCCCGATCGCCGGCGGGATGGCCATGATGGCGCCGTCCAGGTAATGGGCGCCGCGCCGCTCGGCCCAATGGGCGGCTTCCCTGGCCTGGGCCGAGCTGCCGGAGGTCAGATTGATCAACATCGTGCCGTCCAGCTCGATATCGCTCGCGCCGAGCAGCTCGTACATGGCCTGGTAGTCGGTGACGCAAAGGATCGTCAGGGAACCTGCCTTGAGCGCCTCGCCAACCGTTGGCGCCAGCCGCGCACCCCCGGCCACCAACTGGTCGGCCTTGGAGGTCGTACGGTTCCACACGGTTGTGGGATGCCCGGCCTTCAGGAACGCGCCGGCGAGTGCCTGGCCCATCAGGCCGAGTCCGATGACCGTCACGGGTTTATCGGTGTTGTTGGTCATGGCAGCATCGTCAACGTTGATACCGGTGTGAAGGTCAAGCGAGGGTTCGATGCTGATCGGGGAACTGAGTCGCCGGACGGGCGTCAACGCCCATCAGTTGCGCTACTACGAGACCCAGGGCCTGCTGGAGGTAGACCGCGGCGCAAACGGTTACCGCGAGTACGACGAGGACGCTGTGCTGCGGGTGAAGCAGATCCGGCACCTGCTTGGGGCCGGTTTGTCATCCCAGGACATCGCGTACCTGCTGCCCTGTGCGGTCGGCGAGGCCCCGGAGCTGGTCGGGTGTCCCGAGTTGCTGGCCGCGATGCGGTCACGGCTGCAGCGACTGGACGATCAGATGGACGTGCTCGCTCAATCCCGCGACGCTCTCGCTGGCTACATTCATGCGGCCGAGCGAACGGGCAGCGAGAACTATCGAGACCTGGCGCCCGTCCCCGCCTGAGCAGCCGGGGGCGAGCCCACGAAGTCGACCTGGCACACTCACCCGCCGTGGCGATCTTTCCTGTTCGAGCGGCGCTCACCACGATGCTGGGTGCCGTGCTGCCGGTTCTCTTGCTCGCGGGCTGCGCCGACGGCGGCGCGCCGGCGGTGGCCGCGTCGTCCGGCCCGAGTCGTACTGTGCCGGACGACTTCTGCGACCGTATCGACTACGCGCTCGCGACGTCGGCCCTCGGGGAGGAGATGCCGCTTCCGGTTGGGGATGACAACCGTGGTCCCGGTGTCAAATGCGACAAGGGCTTCTTCGGCGGGTCTGTGATCGTGCAGGTGCAGACCTTTGCCAGCGCGGGTGAGGCCCGCACCGGGTTCGAGCGTTCCGCCACGGTGACTTCGGCGGAGCCGTTCGAGGACGGCTCGATGGTTGTCGCCGATGCGGTCCGTTATCAGCAGACCCGGGGTGACGCCAGGATCGAGATCCTGGATGCCAACGTGATCATGGAGGTCCGGCTGGCTTCCTACTCGGTGAGTGACGAGCAGGCGGCGGCGTTGCCATCGGCAACGGTTCAGGTCGCGGTCCAGGCGTTGGAGTTGACCCGCGAGCCGTGACCCTGTTGGGGATGGTCATGCGGCGGCGGTTGTGGGCCGGCGCGGCTCCCGGCATGGATTCACCTTCTCACCCTGAGGCGGCGAACGCGCCGAATAAAGTGGTGCTGGTGCGACTGACTCGGGGCGATCTTGACGCGACGGACGACGACGCGTTGATCTCCGCCTGTCTAGCGCCCGTCATCGCCCGCATCCGCGGCCGTAGTTTCGACGTGAAGTCGGCCGAGTACGGCGGACTCCCGCCTGCCCAGCGGGCGCTGCTCGCGTTCCATGTGCTCAATGGCCACGCCCACGAGCTGACCAGCTTCTGGTCACACGTGCGGCTCTTCGCGATCGAATGGAACGTCTGGTCGCAGCTGGAGGACTCCGCGCGGTACTTCGCCGACAACCGGCTGCTGGAGGTCTACCGCGAGATCTCGACTGCCGTGCACGACGGATCCGACCGCGACGACGGTGTCGCCATGGCGCTCTACACCGCGTACCGAGCAGCGGTTGCCAACTCCGTCCGCATTGCCGCCGAGCACATCAGGACTTACCCACATCGGTTCGTTGAAGCGTCGTAGGGAACGATCAGGACGCAGCGGGGAGCACACCGTCGGAGGTGTTGACCTGGGCAGCGAATCCCGGTGAAAGCACCGTCGGTCCCGTCGGGCCACGGACTACAGCAGCCACGGCGGAGCGTCCGGGTATTCGTGCCCGAGGCTGGACGTTAAGGAGGCTGGACGTTAAGAAGGGGCCCTTCCTCTACACGAGGCGTTAATAAGGTGCCCTTCCTTTCACGCGGGTGGTGCCCCGGGGCCGCCCGGCGCGGCACCCGGGGCGTCCCGGGCCCCGTCGGCCCGTTATCCGCGCACGGCGACGGGGTCGACCGTCGCGGTGCGCTGCTGGTGGGTGCGGATCAGGTCGGCGTAGCGGGTGCCGCTCGCCTTCATCGTCCGCCGCTGCGTGTCGTAGTCGACGTGCACCAGGCCGAAGCGCTTGTCGTAGCCGTACGCCCATTCGAAGTTGTCCAGCAGTGACCAGGCGAAGTAGCCGGTCAGCGGGACACCCCGGCCGACCGCCGCGGCGCAGGCGGCCAGGTGCCGTTCCAGGTGGTCGGTGCGCTCGGGGTCGGTGACGGTGCCGTCGGCGGCGACCTTGTCCGGCCAGGCCGAGCCGCTCTCGGTGACCAGGATCCGGGCCGGGTGGTACGCCTCGTTCACCTCGACCAGCAGCCGTTCCAGGCCGTCGGGGCAGACCTCCCAGTCCATCGCGGTGTGCGGCGCGTCGGGCACCGGGACCTGCCGGGCGTACGGTGCCGGTCCGGCCGGGTCGTCGGCCACCACCTGCCGGAAGTAGTAGTTGACGCCGAGGAAGTCGGTCGGGGTGGCGATCACCGCGAGGTCGTCGCCGCGTACCGGCGGCTCGATGCCGTACGTGTCGAGCATGTCCGCCGGGTAGCCCCGGCCGTGCAGCGGGTCCAGCCACCAGCGGTTGACGTGCCCGTCCATCCGGGCGGCGGCGACGACGTCGGCGGCGTGGGCGCTGGCCGGCTCGATCGGGCTGAGGTTGAGCACCGGGCCGATCGACGCCGGCCGGGCGGCGTGGGCGCGGATCGCGGCGGTGGCCAGGCCGTGCCCGAGCAGCACGTGGTGGCCGGCGCGTACCGCCCGGTCCAGGTCCCGCTCGCCGGGGGCCATCCGCCCCTCCAGGTGGCCGATCCAGGCGATGCAGAGCGGTTCGTTGACCGTGCACCAGTCGGCCACCCGGTCGCCGAGTCGGGCCGCCACCACGGCGGCGTAGTCGGCGAACGCCTCGGCGGTGTCCCGGTGCGGCCAGCCGCCCCGGTCCTGCAACGCCTGCGGCAGGTCCCAGTGGTAGAGCGTGACGAACGGCCGGATGCCGGCGGCGAGCAGGGCGTCCACCTGCCGGTCGTAGAAATCCAGGCCGGCCGGGTTCACCGGGCCGGTGCCGTCCGGCCGGACCCGGGGCCAGGCGACCGAGAAGCGGTACGCGTCGACCCCGAGGTCGCGCAGCAGCGCCACGTCCTGCGGCCACCGGTGATAGTGGTCGCAGGCGACCTCGCCGGTGTCGCCGTTGTCGACGGCGCCCGGTCGGGTGCAGTAGGTGTCCCAGATGGACGGCTTGCGCCCGTCGGCGCGTACGGCGCCCTCGATCTGGTACGCCGAGGTGGCGACACCCCAGAGGAAGTCGGGCGGCAGCGTGGACAGGTCCGGCACGGGTGGGTTCTCCTCGGTTCTCGCGGTGGACGGGCTCACTTGACCGCTCCGGCGGTGAGGCCGGCGACGAAGTAGCGCTGCAACGCCAGGAAACCGGCGACCACCGGCACGCTCACCACCAGCGAGGCGGCCATCACCTGGTTCCAGTAGACGTTGAACTGGGTGGAGTAGCCCTGTAGCCCGACCGCGAGGGTGCGGCTGTCCTCGTTGGTCAGCACCGAGGCGAACAGCACCTCACCCCAGGCGGTCATGAACGCGTACACGGTCACCGCGACCACGCCGGGCACCGCCGCCGGCAGCACCACCTGGAACAGGGTGCGCAGCGGCCCGGCCCCGTCGACCTGGGCGGCCTCGTCCAGGCCGCGCGGGATGGAGTCGAAGTAGCCGACCAGCATCCAGATCGAGAAGGGCAGCGAGAAGGTGAGGTACGTGATGATCAGACCGGTGCGGCTGGCGTACAGCGCGATGCCGGTGGCGTTGCCGAGGTTGACGTAGATCAGGAACAGCGGCAGCAGGAACAGGATGCCGGGGAACATCTGGGTGGACAGCACGGTCACCGAGAAGACCTGCCGGCCACGGAACCGGTAGCGGCTGACCGCGTACGCGGCGAAGATCGCCACGGCGACCGAGAAGATCGCCGCCACGCTGGCCACCAGCAGGCTGTTGACCAGGTAGCGGCCGAGCGGGACGGTCGACCACATGTCCACGAACGCCTGCAACGTGGGGCGTCGGGGCCACCAGGTGAAGGCGGCCTGCACGTCCTGCAACGGTTTGATCGCCGAGCTGACCATCACGTAGAGCGGGACGAGGACGAACCCGGCGAGCAGGGTCAGCACGATCCGGCGCGTCCAGCGCTCGGTTGCCGTCTCACGCATCGTTCCTCCGTCGGTTGGTCAGCAGCAGGTACCCGGCGGTGACCAGGAGCAGGAACAGCAGCAGCGTCACCGACATCGCCGAGCCGGTGCCGAAGTCCCAGGTCTGGAACGAGCTGCGGTAGATGTGCAGCGAGATGAGGTCGGCCTCGGCCGGCGCCGAGCCGCCGAAGAGGACGTACGGGGTGTTGAAGTCGTTGAACGTCCACAGGAACAGCACCAGCAGCAGGACGAGGTTCACCGGCCGCAGCATCGGCAGGGTGACCGCGTGCAGCCGCCGCCAGAACCCGGCGCCGTCCATGGCGGCGGCCTCGTACAGCTCGTCGGGGATGTTCTGCAGGCCGGCCATGATGCAGAGGAAGGCGAACGGCCAGGTCCGCCAGATCGACACGATCAGCAGGGCGACGAAGCTGTTGTCGCCGATCAGCCAGAACGGCCGATCGTCGAGCAGGCTGAGCTGGTCGACCAGGACGTGGTTGACCAGGCCGGTGTCGCGCTGGAAGAGGAAGGTCCAGGTGATGACGGCGGTGTAGACCGGCAGCGCGTACGGGGTGAGGAAGAGCGCGCGCAGCACCGCCCGGCCCCGGAAGGGCCGTTGCAGCAGCACGGCGGCGGTGGTGCCGAGCACCCAGGACAGGCCGACCGACAGCACCGTGTAGATGACGGTGACCCGGAACGAGCGCAGCAGCTCGGCACCGGCGGCGGAGTTGACGTCCAGCACCACCCGGTAGTTGTCCAGGCCGACGAAGGGCGCGCCGGCCCAGTCGCGGATGTGGAACTGGGTCAGCTCCAGCAGGCTCATCCACGCCCCGACCAGCATCGGGATGACGTGGATCGCCAGTTCCAGCGCGACGGCCGGGGCGAGCAGCAGGTACGGCAGCAGCGACCGGCGGGGCCGGCGGCCGGGCGGTCTGGCCGGTTTCCCGGTGCCCTTGGTGCGGCCCGGGGTGGCGGCCGGCGTGGTGGTGGTTGCCATCGGGGTCCTTCCGCAGGCTGGCCGTGGGAGGGTCGGCGTAACCTCCCACGGCCAGCGGTCTGTGGTCAGCGCATCTGCTGCTGGGCCCGGGTCAACTTCTCCCGGACGCTGTCCTCGGTGACCGGCCTGCCACTGGCCGCGTCGGCGAAGAGTTCCTTGATGGCGGTGCCGACCAGGGTCTCGAAGGTGCTCTCCTCGGGCACCTGCGGCAGCGGTGCCGCGCTGGTGGCGAGGGTCTGGGCGAGGACCTTCTGCTCGTCGGCGGCGAAGGCGGGATCGGCGGCGACGGTGCCGACGGCGGGCAGCGAGCCGTACGTCTTGTTCAGCGCCACCTGCTCGGCGTCGCTGGTCATGAACTTGACGAACTCCAGCGCCCCGTCGCGGTTCTTGGTGTGCTTGAACACCGCGATGTTGATGCCAGCGACCATGCTGTTGACCTGCTTGCCGCCGGCCGGCGGGTTGGCCAGGAACGGCACCGGGGCCACCCCGTACGCGTCGGCGGCCATGTTCTGCGACTGGAGGTTGGCGCCGGCGGCCTGCCAGAGCAGCATCGCGGCCTTGCCGTTGGCGAAGTCGGAGACCGACTGGTTCTGCGCGTACTCGGCGTTGCTCGGGTTGACGATCTTGTCGACGGCCATCAGGTCGATGTAGCGCTTGACGGCAGCGACGTTCTGCGGGGTGTCGAAGCTCGGCTTGCCGGCGGAGTCGAACCAGTCGCCGCCGTACTGCTGGCCGAAGGTGAAGGCGTGGTGGGCATTCTCCGACGGGTTGGCCCCCTCGACGGCGAGGCCCCACTTGCCGTCGCCGGTGAGCTCCTTGCCGACCTGCGCCAACTCCTCCCAGGTGGCCGGCGGGGCGGTGATGCCGGCGTCGGCGAACGACTTCTTGTTGTAGTAGAGCGCGTAGGCGAGGCTGTAGAGCGGCACGGCTGCCGGCGGCTTGCCGGGAGCGCCGGCCGCGGCGAGCGCGGCGGGAACGAACCGGGCCTTGCCGCCGACCTTGTCGAGCGTGGCGTCGTCGAACTCGACCAGTGCGCCGGTGGCCTGCAACGAGGCCGACCAGGTGTTGCCGATGTTCACCACGTCCGGGCCCTGCCCGGTGGTGGCGGCGGCGAGCAGCCGGTTGAGCAGGTCGGACCAGGGCACGACCTCGACGTTGACCTTGATGCCGGTCTGCTGTTCGAACTTGTCCAGCTCGGGCTGGAGGATCTCCTTGTCGGCCTCCAGGCTGGCGCCCTGGTTGCTGGCCCAGTAGGTGAGGGTCTTGCCGGAGTCGCCGGACTCCTCGCCCGAGCCGCAGGCGGTGAGGGAGGCGGCGGCCAGGACGGTCGCGGTGAGTATCGCGAGGTGTCGTCTCGACACGGTCTGCCCTTTCGATCCGGGGGTGGTGGTGGGTGCGACTTACATCACGGCTTAATTAATGTCGTCATTAAAATGGTTCGGCGGAGGGCCGTCAAGCATGGGGTCGTACAGTCGCCCCGGGCGGCCGACGGGATGAGGTGACACGTGGAGCTGGTGCGGGCGACGAACCGCAGCGTCCGGTTGCGCAACCGGTCGGCCCTGCTGTCCAGAATCTTTCTCGACGGCCCGCTCACCCGGCAGGATCTGGTGCGGGGCACCGGGCTGAGCCAGCCGGCGGTGAGCAACGTGGTCGGCGACCTGATCGACGAGGGCCTGGTGATGGAGGCCGGGGCGGCCGAGTCCGACGGCGGCCGACCGAGCATGAAGCTGCGGGTCGCGCCGCGGTACGCCGTGGTGGTCGGGGTGGACGTGGGCGAGACCCGGGTCCGGGTCGAGCTGTTCGACCTCGCGATGACCCTGCTGGCCAGCGTCGAGTACCCGCTCGAAGACGGCGGCACCGAGCCGAGGACGGTGGCCGGGCATGTGCTGACCGGCCTCGATCGCGTACTGGCCGACGCCGGGGCGAGCCGGGCCGAGGTGCTGGGAGTCGGCATCGGCGTCTCCGGGGTGGTCGAGCAGGGCACGCAGGCCGTGGTGGACGCGCAGACCCTCGGCTGGGACCGGGTGCCGCTGGAACGGCTGATCGCCGAGGGCACCGACCTGCCGCTGCACATCGACAACGGGGCCAAGACGCTCGGCCAGGCGGAGATGTGGTTCGGCGCCGGCCGGGGCGCCCGACACGCGGTCTTCGCCCTGGTCGGCTCGGGTGTCGGCGCGGCCGTGGTGACCAGCGGCGTCACCTACCGGGGCGCGTCCAGCAGCGCCGGCGAGTGGGGCCACACCACCCTGGTGTACGGCGGGCGGCCCTGCCGCTGCGGGGCCCGGGGCTGCCTGGAGGCGTACGTCGGGGCCGAGGCGATCATCGACCGGTACCGCGAGGCGCGGCGCGGCCGGCCGGTGCCCGGCGAGGACGAGGAGTCCCAGCTCGCCGCGCTGGTGGCGGCGGCCGACACGTCGCAGACCGCGCGCCGGGTGCTGGACGAGACGGCCGACTACCTGGGCGCCGGGGTGGCCAACCTGATCAACCTGTTCAACCCGGAGCGGGTGGTGCTGGGCGGCTGGGCCGCGATGGCGCTGGGCGACCTGCTGCCCGCGGTACGCGAGGCCGCCGGCCGCCAGGCGCTGCGCCTGCCGTACGCGCAGGTGTCCATCGAGCTGTGCCGGCTGGGCGTGGACGCGGTGGCCCTCGGCGCGGCCACCCTGCCCATCGCCCGTCTGCTCGCCACCGGCGGCGTACGCCGCTGACGCCGGTCACCCCAGCCCGACGCCCGCTCGCCCGACCCGCAACCATTCCGGCCGGCCTCACGCCGGCCCTCGAAACCTGACCGTCACCACCGGTAACATCCGGCCGAACCCCTCCCCCCTGCCCTCACCACCTTTGCTCTGCTTCAACCGACGCAACGGTTACGCCCAGTACCGGCGGCCGCTCGGCAGCGGCCGCTCCGCCGTCGCAGCGCCGCTGCTCAGACGCCATTGCGTGGGTTGAAGCAGAGCAAAGGGCCGGCAGGAGAAGTCAGGTAGGAAGCCGCAGCCGTCACGGACGGTGGCCGTTGCCGACGGTCGCCGCCCTGGGCGGGTCGGTTGCTCACCGTCATGGTCGATCGTCCTCGGACCGCGCCGCCCCAGCCCAGCCCGGGCCTGCGGCGTGCCGACGAGCCCGCCGCGGGCGCGGACGTGGTGACAAGCAGGTGGTGGCGTCAGCGGATGTTCGCGGTGTGGCC
>NZ_JBFBAO010000240.1:0-10952 GCF_040682255.1 Micromonospora sp. NPDC051296
AGGCTGACGGCGACCGGTCCTCGCCCTCAGCTGTTGGCGTACTGAGCTTCCCCCGGTTGCCCGGATCTCGGCGGAGCCGGCCGGTCCGGTGGGTGGTAACTTCGCCCCGCGAGAGCGGGTCGACGGCAAGGGGGGCGACGGTGGCGGACTGGCTGGCGGCGCTGGACCGCCGTGCCGAGCTGCGGGCGAAGGCGGGACTGACCCGCCGGTTGCAGCCGCGCGCCGCCGGCGACACCGTGGTCGACCTGGCCGGCAACGACTACCTGGGCCTGGCCGGGCATCCCGAGGTGGTCGCCGCCGCGGCGCGGGCGCTGTCCGCGTACGGGCTGGGGGCGACCGGGTCGCGGCTGGTCCGCGGCTCCACCGACGCCCACCACGCGCTTGAGGACAGCCTCGCCGGCTGGCTCGGCACCGACCGGGCGCTGGTCTTCTCCTCCGGATACCTCGCCAATGTCGGCGCGGTCCGTGCGCTGGTGCGGCCCCGCACGCTGCTGGTCTCCGACGCGCACAACCACGCCTCGCTGATCGACGGGTGCCGCATCTCCGGCGCGGAGACCGTGGTCACCCCGCACGCCGACGTGGCCGCGGTCGCGGCGGCCCTCGCGGCCGCGCCCGGCCGCCCGGCGGTGGTGGTCACCGAGTCGGTCTTCTCCGTCGACGGCGACCTGGCCCCCCTGGCGCGGCTGCACGCGGTGGCCCGCGAGCACGGGGCGCTGCTGCTGGTCGACGACGCGCACGCGCTCGGCGTGACCGGACCGGCCGGGGCCGGCGCGGTGGCCGCCGTCGGGCTGGCCGGCGAGCCGGACGTGGTGGTAACCGCCACCCTGTCCAAGGCGCTCGGCGGCGCCGGCGGGGTGGTCGCCGGACCGGCCGAGTTCGTCCGGCACCTGGTCGAGACCGCCCGGACCTTCATCTACGACACCGCCCTGCCGCCGGCGGTGGCGGCCGGGGTGCGCGCCGCCGTCGGGCTGGCCCAGGCCGGCGACGACCTGCGCCACGAGCTGGTCGAGCGGGCCGACCTGGTGGTGGGCCGGCTGCGGGCCGCCGGCCTCGGCGTCTCCGCGCCCGACGCCGCCGTCGTCTCGGTCACCGCCCCGGGTCCTGAGGCGGCGACCGACTGGGCCGCCGCCTGCCGGGACCGGGGCGTGGCGGTCGGCTGCTTCCGCCCGCCCTCCACCCCCGACAGCCGCTCCCGGCTGCGGCTGACCATCGGCGCCGGGGTGCCCCGGGCGGACTTCGAACGCGCCCTGGAGGTCATCGTGGAATGTGCGCCGTGACGGAACAGTGGCGGGGACCGGTGCTGGTCACCGGGACCGACACCGAGGTCGGCAAGACGGTGGTGACCGCGGCGATCACGGCCGCCGCGCAGGCGGCCGGGCTGCGGGTCGCGGTGGTCAAACCCGGCCAGACCGGTACGGCCACCGGCGAGCCCACCGACGTCGAGGCAGTCACCCGGCTGGCCGCCCCGATGACCGGCCGAACCCTGGCCAGCTTCCCCGACCCGCTCGCGCCGCTGGCCGCCGCCCGGGTGGCCGAGCTGCCGCCGCTGGAGCTGTACAACGCCGTCGACGCCGTCCGCGAGGAGGCCGACAAGCACGACCTGGTGCTGGTCGAGGGGGCCGGCGGGCTGCTCGTACCGATGGGGTTGCGGCCGTCGGGGGAGCCCTGGACGGTGGCCGACCTGGCCGTGTCGTTGGGTGCCCCGGCGGTGGTGGTGGCCCGCGCCGGACTCGGCACCCTCAACCACACGGCGCTCACCCTGGAGGCACTCGACCGGCGGGCGGTGCCGGCCGGCGTGGTGATCGGCGCCTGGCCGGCCGAACCCGAGCTGGTGCACTGGGCCAACCTGAGCGACCTGCTGCCGAACCTGCTCGGCGCGCTGCCGGCCGGCGCCGGGGCGATGGACCCGGGAGTGTTCCGGCGGTCCGCCCCGGGCTGGCTGACCCCGGCGCTGTACGGCGTGCTCGACGACTGGCGCGCCTGGGCCGAGGAGATCAGCTGATCACCTGATGTCTGGCCCCGGCTGCCGGTCAGCGGCGGACGACGAAGGCGTCGGGCATCCGGAAGGTGAGGTTGTCCGGGCAGCGGGGCGGGCGGACCACGCGTACCCCGGCCAGCAGCGGCGCGACCTCCGCCACCACCGTCGCGGCCTCCATCCGGGCGAGCTGGTCGCCGACGCAGCGGTGCACGCCCGCCCCGAAGGCCAGGTGCCGGCGTGACCCGCGCTGCCCCGGCCGGAACTCGTCCGGCGAGTCGACCGTCACCGGGTCCCGGCCGGCGCGGGCCAGCCACAGCACCACGCTGGTGCCCGCCGCCACCGGCGTACCGCCCAGCGTGGTGTCCACGGCTGCGATCCGCCGCCAGGTGACGATCGGCGGCTCCAGCCGCAGCCCCTCCTCGACCACGTCGGCGACCGCCACCGAGCCGTCGCGCAGCCCGGCGAGCACCGCCGGCTCGCCGGCGAGTCGGTGCATCAGCAGGGTGAGGAACTGCGAGGTGGTCTCCTGGCCGGCGACCAGCAGGAAGAACAGCGCGCCGACCAGCACGTCGGGTGAGTGCCCGGCGGCCCGCAGCGACCCGGCCAGCCCGCCGCCGGTGGCCGCGAAGTCCCGCAGCACCTGGTGGAAACGGCCCACCTCGGTGGCGAGGGCCCGCTGCCGGTCGGCGTCCAGCGGCGCCCAGAACAGCTCCAGCGCCGCGCGGGCGAAGCCCTTCACCGCCGCGACCGGCGCGTCGGGCAGCTCGACCAGCCGGGCCAGGACCAGCAGCGGTAGGTCGGCGGCGAGGCCGGCGTGCAGGTCGACCGGCTCGCCGGTGTCCAGCCGGGCGTTCAGGTCGGCCACCCGCCGCCGGACCAGCGCGGCCAGCCAGTCCCGCTGGGCGGCCACCCGCGTCGGGTGCAGGGCGTCGGCGACCAGCGCGCGGATCTCCGGGTGGCTGGCGTCGCCGTTGTTGGCCAGCGTCGGCGGCAGCCGGAACCGGTGCGCGGCGAGCACCCGCAGTGCGGCCACCGGCATCGGGGTGACCGCGTCCAGGGCGTTGTCCGGCCGGTACGTCCCGGGGTCGGTGAGCACCTGCCGGACCAGCGCGTGCCGGGTCACCAGCAGGTGTTCGACACCCACCTGGTCGGCGACGAGGGCCACGTCCGGCCACCGGGCCTGCGGGGCCTGCTCCCAGCTGCGGAACAGCACGGCGTCACGCTAGTCGGCCGCCTTCGGCTGCCCGGCGCGCAACTGCCACACCGTGGTGCGCTTCACCCGTACGCTCTCCAGCGCCTCGCTGACCGGCACGTCGTAGCCGGCGAGTTCGTCGAAGCGGTCCCGGGGCAGGAAGGCCCGACCGGGATCGCCGACCAGCACCTGCGCCCCGGAGCGGGCGGCGCGCAGCAGGAACCGCAGCACCCGGTTGGCCATCACCTGGCTGTAGAACACGTCACCGGCGAGGACCACCTCGGCGTCGCCCGCGTCGCCGTCGAGGATGTCGCCGAGTTCGGCGTCCACGCGTACCCCGTTGGCCTCGGCGTTGAGCGCGACCGCCGCGACGGCCAGTTCGTCGACCTCCACCGCGCGGACGGTGGCCGCGCCGGCCCGGGCGGCGGCGATGGCCACCAGGCCGGAGCCGGAGGCCAGGTCGAGCACCCGGCGACCGGCGACCAGCTGCGGGTGGTCGGTGACGTACCGGGCCAGGCCCTGACCGCCGGCCCAGGCGAAGGCCCAGAACGGCGGTGGCTGGTCGCTGCGGAACTCGCCCTCGGTCAGCTCCCACAACCCGATCGGCTCGTCCGCCTGGTGCAACCGCACCTCGGGTACGAAGGCGACGGGCGCGAGCCGGGCGTGCAGCCGGACGAAGGCGGTGGAGAGCGCGGACACGTCGGTGATTGTCCACCGCCCGACCTGACGGCGTGTCGCGGGTAGGCCGTGATCGGTTCAATACCGTACGTGAAATGGGGCATCTCGCTTGACGGTTCGTGCGAACACGCCCGTCTACCCGGTGGCCTCCGCCGCTCCTAGCGTTGCCAATGGAGGCGACCAACGGGAGGACGGATCGTGAAGAGGCTGTGGCGGAACACGCTACGGATCGGGGTGGCGCTGGCCTGTCTCACCGGGGTGGACCTCGCCATGGCCACACCGGCGCACGCGGCGTTCGCCACCGAGCTCAGCGGCCTGCCGGACCAGTTCACCGCCGGGGGACGGGTGGAGACGGTCTCCGCCGTGGTGTCCCGCTCGGACCAGGGCGACTGCATCAAGGTCCGCTGGTCGATGGTGCTCGGCGTGCAGGGGCTGCGGCTGGACCAGGTCCGGGTGGACCGGATCGAGGAGACCGGGTCGTTCCCGGTGGAGGTCCGGATCGACGGTGACGTGGCCCGGTTGACCGACCGCCAGCTCGACCCGGGCACGCTCTGCCCGGGGCGTACGGTGACCGCCCAGTACCGGATCGCCTTCGCCAGGGACGTCGGCCAGGGGCAGGTCAGCCTCGCCGCCGAGGCGTACGACGTGAACCTGCAACTGCTGTCCCGCCAGACGGCGACGCGGGCGGTGGTCGGCCGGGGCGCGGTGGCCCGGCCCACCACGGCGGCGCCGACGCCGACACCGGTGCCGACCGTCGATCCGACGGAGGAGCCGGTGGAGGTCCCGACGGTGGATCCGGCCGAGGAGGACAGCGACTCTGCCGACGACGAGGGGTACGCCGGCGGGACGGCCGATCCGCCAGCCGCCGGCGCGGCGGGCAACCAGGTCTCGCAGACCGGCACCGGTATCGGCCTGACCGAGGCCGCCTTCCTGCTCGGCGGTCTGCTGCTCTTCCTCGGGGTCGGGCTGTTGCTGCGGTTGCGGCAGCTGACCCGGGAACCCGACCCGGTCGAAGCCGGTGCCGCGACCGCTGGGCGCTGGGAGCGGCAGCCCAGCCGGCGGTCGCGGTGGCGGACCGTGCCCCGCGACGGTGGTTACCCGCTGAACTGATCGGCGGCAGTCGCCGGGGCGGCGGTGGCGGCGGGTGCCGCTACGGGGTCCACTCGGGGTCGCGGCCGAAGGCGGCGATGAGCCGGTCCTGTTCGTCGGCGGCGGTGGGCAACCCGACCTCGGGGCGGGTCAGCCCGAACTGCTGGTAGTCGCCGGCGCGGCGGGTGAACCAGCGAGCGCACTCGGCGACCGCGCCGGCGTCCAGCCGGGGGTCGGCGCCGATCGCCACGGCCAGGTCCCAGCCGTGCACGAGGTGTTCGGCGATTAGCTGGTGCAGGTACTCCTCGGCGGGGGTGTCGCCGGCCGAGAGGTGAACCGTACGTTCCCGTACGCCGGGATGGGTGGCGGCCAGTTCGGCCTGGGCCGCCGCGTCGCGGGCGGCCTCGACCGGGTCGGTGCCGAGCTGGTCGCCGTCGTACCGGTCGCCGACCTCCGCGATGGTCCGGCCGGCGAACAGGGGCACGCTCCAGCGGTCCTCTCCGACCACGTGGTTGACCAGCGTGCGGACGTCCCAGTCCGCGCACGGGGTCGGGGCCGACCACTGCCCGGCGCCGACCTGTTCCACCCGGTCGGTGAACTCCACCAGGCTGCGCCGGTACGTCTCCAGCAGGTCCATGCCGTCATTGTTGCCGGCTGCGGCCCAGGCGGCGGCCGGTTCGCCCGACGGTGGCCCGGGTCGCCGCCGGTCAGTCGAGCTGCGCCGGGTCGAGCCCCAACTCGCGGGCGGTCACCAGGCGTACCCACTCGGCGAACTGCCGCCGGGAGATCACCCGCTCGTGCACCGCGATCTGCACCGCCAGGCCGTCCATCACCGCGCTGATCCGCCAGGCCGCGCCCGCCGGGTCCGCGCACTCGAAGACGCCCTCGCCGACCCCGTCGGAGATCACCGCGGCGAGGTCCTGCCGCCAGCGCAGGTCCAGCTTGCGGGAGACCTTCTCCAACTCGGGCGTACGCAGCGACTCCGCCCAGCCGTCGATCCACATCGACCACGAGGTGGGGCGTCCGGCCGGGGTGTAGAGCCGCAGGATGCGCCGGAGCTTGGTCAGCGGCGGGGCGCTGGACCGGGTGACCGCGTCCAGCCGGGCCAGATCCTGCTCGACGGCGTACGCGAAGGCCTGGGCGAGCAGCCGCTCCTTCGTGGCGAAGTGGTAGAAGACCAGCGCCTGGCTGACGCCGGCGGCCTGCGCCACGTCCGCGGTGCGGGTGTTCGCGAGCCCGCGCTGCACGATCACGTCACATGCGGTCCGCAGCAGGGCATCCAGGCGGATCTCGGCCGCACGTCTCGTCACGCCCGTCACCGTAGCCCATCGAATCGGACACAGTCAGTCACCGAAACCCGGTTGATCTGGCTTGCGACAGTCGGAAGCCGGACAGTTGCCGGCATGTAACTTTCACGTTTTGGCTGCTCACGGCCATTGCGGCCGGAGGTGACCCGTCCCGTTCCTGCCGCCCGGGCTATCGATCCAGTCTCCTAGGAAGCTCTAGGGAGGGATTTTGGACGCGCCCGGACAGGCCCCGATTTGGCAACCGTTCCATCGCTCGGCTAAAGTTCTCATCCGTCACCGGGAAACACCGGGGGCGTGCGGACGTAGCGCAGCTGGTAGCGCATCACCTTGCCAAGGTGAGGGTCGCGGGTTCGAATCCCGTCGTCCGCTCGGAGCTGCCGCCATGCGTGACGGGGGCAACCTCGGTGGGGTGGCCGAGAGGCGAGGCAACGGCCTGCAAAGCCGTGTACGCGGGTTCAAATCCCGTCCCCACCTCGGCAAGATAGCGAGGGCGATTGGCGCAGTGGGAGCGCGCTTCCTTGACACGGAAGAGGTCACTGGTTCAAACCCAGTATCGCCCACCAGTTGAACGAGCACCCAAAGGCCCGTTACCGGACATCCGGTGACGGGCCTTCTGCTGTCTGTCCCCAGCCCGGGTGGCGGCCACCATGCAAGGTGGCCGCCACCGTGGGCGTGGATCGGGCGACCGATCAGCTCCGTCGGCCCCCCGGTCACAGCGGCGGTGCGACGTCCCGGCGTTCCTCGACCCGGCGGTACTCCACCGGCTCCTCGACGGTGGAGACCACCTGGCGGCGGCGCCCCCAGACGAGGGTGGTCATGATCAGGCCGAGTACGCCGGCGGCCATCAGGATCCACCCGACCACGTCGAGGTCGAGGCCGCCGATGCTGGCGTCGATCGCGAAGGTGAGGATGGCGCCGACCGCGAGCAGGAAAATGCTGGTGCCGATACCCATGACAGCCTCCTTTGTCAGGGATGCGGTGTGCTGTCGGGGGAGATCTGTACCCCGGCGGTGATCTGCGCAATCACCCGGCCGCCGGGGGCACTGCTCGGGCGATCTTGTCATCGGGTAGAGTTGGCGCGTCCCCGGCGATACCGGGGCAGGCGGACGTAGCGCAGCTGGTAGCGCATCACCTTGCCAAGGTGAGGGTCGCGGGTTCGAATCCCGTCGTCCGCTCGCGATCCGTCCACACCTGCGGGTGTGGGTGGTCTCCACGGGCGATTGGCGCAGTGGGAGCGCGCTTCCTTGACACGGAAGAGGTCACTGGTTCAAACCCAGTATCGCCCACCAGAAATGCGTTCTCATTATCTGCCCCGGTCTCAGGGGCGTTCCGCCTGATGAGGGTCATCGGTCTGCGCGGTCGTCGCGGCCAGGCTGGCGAGCAGTCGCAGGCTGTCCCACGCGGGGGTGCCGGGTTCGGCACTGTAGGCGGTCAAGGTCAGGCCGGGGTCGGCCGGCATCGGCATGGCCTCGAAAGCGAGGTCGAGCCGACCGACCACGGGGTGACGGAAGTGTTTGAACCCGGTGTAGTGCAGGCGTACGTTGTGCGCCGCCCATCGGTTGCGGAAGTCGTCGCTGCGGGTGGCGAGTTCGCCGACGAGGTCGGTCAGTGCCCGGTCGTACGGGTCGCGGCCGGCTTCGGTGCGTAGCAGGGCGACGGTGGTGCTGGCGGCGTCGTCCCAGTCGGGGTAGAAGTCGTCGGCGCGCGGGTCGAGGAAACAGAACCGGGCCAGGTTGACCGGCCGGCCGGGGACGTCGAAGGCCGGTGCGTAGAGGGCCTGCCCGAGGCGGTTGACGGCGAGCACGTCGAGACGCCCGTTGCGGACGAACGCGGGAGCGTCGGTCATCGCGTCGAGCAGGCTCTGCACGCCGGGGCGGATCTGCTGCCTGGCCGGTCGCCGCCGGGTGCGCGCGGTCGTGTTGGCGGCGCGGGCCAGGTCGTACAGGTGGGAGCGCTCGGCCTCGTCGAGTTGCAGGGCGCGGGCGATGGCGGCCAGGACGCTGTCGGAGACGCCGGTGAGGTTTCCGCGTTCCAGCCGGGTGTAGTAGTCGGGGCTTACCCCGGCCAGCATCGCGACCTCGGCCCGGCGCAACCCGGCGACGCGACGGGTGCCGCCGTAGTTGGGCAGCCCGGCCCGTTCGGGCGTGATCCTGGCTCGCCGGGAGGCCAGGAACTCGCGGATGTCGTTCCGGTGGTCCACGACAGCCACGCTACGACCCGCGCCGTGGGCCTGGGGGGTTCTGTCATTACCTGCCTCGACAAGCCCTCCCACGGCGCGCGGACAGCCGGTTACCTGGGTCTGGCCTGTTGCGACGGCTGACCCCGTCCGCCGGCACGCCATTTCGAAAATGTGCGATTTCCGCATCCGTTGAGAGGAATCCAGTGATGCGTGGAACTGTCATTCACGCCCCCGGCGACGTGCGGCTCGAAGATCGCGCCGACCCTCGTCTCATCGCGCCGACCGACGCGATCATCCGAATCTCCGCCGCCTGCGTCTGCGGCTCCGATCTGTGGGACTACCGCGGCGTGAACCCGGTCACCCAGCCCGTGCCGATGGGCCACGAGTACGTCGGCGTCGTCGAGGAGGTCGGCAGCGACGTCGCCACGATCAAGCCGGGCCAGTTCGTCATCGGGTCGTTCTTCGCCTCCGACAACACCTGCCCGAACTGCCGGGCCGGCTACCAGACCTCCTGCATACACCGGGAGCTGGTGGGCGGGGCCCAGGCCGAGGCGCTGCGCGTACCGCTGGCCGACGGCACCCTGGTCGCGACGCCGGATCTCCCGGCGCCGGAGCTGATCCCGAGCCTGCTCACGCTGTCGGACGTGATGGGCACCGGCTGGTTCGCCGCCGTCGCGGCCCAGGTCAAGCCCGGTCAGACCGTCGCCGTCGTCGGCGACGGCGCGGTCGGGCTGCTCGGCGTCCTGGCCGCCAACCGGTTCGGCGCCGAACGCATCATCGTGATGAGCCGCCACGAGACCCGGCAGAAGCTCGCCACCGAGTACGGCGCCACCGACATCGTCACCGAACGCGGCGACGAAGGCGCGGCCCGGATCAAGGAGCTGACCGGCGGCATCGGTGCCGACGCCGTACTCGAATGCGTCGGCACCGCCGAGTCCATGCGCCAGGCTGTCGCGTCCACCCGGCCCGGCGGGTACGTCGGCTACGTCGGGGTCCCGCACGGCGTGCGGCTCAACGGCGAGGAACTGTTCTTCACGCACGTCGGGCTGCACGGCGGTCCGGCGCCGGTACGCCGGTTCCTGCCCGAGCTGATCGACCTGGTGCTGAAGGGCGACATCAACCCGGGCAAGGTCTTCGACCTCACCCTGCCGCTCGACCAGGTCGCCGAGGGCTACCGGGCGATGAGCGAACGGCGCGCCATCAAGGCGCTGCTGCAGCCCTGACCCGCGCCGACCACGTCGGCACCGCCCCGCTCACCGTTGAAGCCATCGACTGACGAGAGGAGAACCACCATGGAACTCAAGCCCGTCCCAGCGACCACCAGAGGGCCGGCGACGACCTTCACCGGAGACGTGTACGTCGACCTCGTCTACCGCGGTGAGGAGCCGTCGAGGATGATCGTCAGCCGCGTCCGTTTCACCCCCGGTGCCCGTACCAACTGGCACTCCCACACTCTCGGCCAGACCCTGCACGTCACCGAGGGCGTCGGCCTGGTGCAGACCCGGGACGGCCGGACCATCACCCTGCGTCCCGGGGACACCGTCCACACCCCGCCCGGCGAGGAACACTGGCACGGGGCCACCGCCGGCAACCTGATGAGCCATCTCGCCATGTTCGAGGGCGACGGCAGCGGCGACGGAACCAGTTGGCGCGAACCGGTCACCGACGAGCAGTATCACGCCGCCCACCAGCAGTGACCTGCCCGGTTATCGGGTCGCGGACGGTTCGGCGTCGGGCAGTGCGAAGCGCCAGCCGTGGGCCCGCAGCGCCGGAATCACCCGGTCGACGGCGTCGACGGTCTGGCTCCGGTCGCCGCCACCGTCGTGCAGCAGCACCACCGCGCCGGGGGCGACGCCCTCGGTGAGGTGCCGGACCAACTCGTCAGTGCCGGGCGGCTCCCAGTCGGTCACCGCCAGCCGCCAGCCCATCGGCCGCATCCCCAGCGCGGTCGCCACGGTGGGGGTCTGGCCCCAGGCGCCGTACGGGGCCCGGAAGTAGGGCACCGGGGCGTACGGCACGGCCTGCCGGATGACCGCGTTGGTCTGTAACAGGTCCGAGGCGATCCGGCCAGCGGTCCATCCGCTCATGTCGTCGTGGTGCATGCCGTGGTTGCCCAGCGCGTGCCCGGCGGTGGTGATCCGGCGTACCACGTCGGGATGCTCGGTGACGCGGTCGCCCTGGAGGAAGAACACCGCCCGGACCTGGTGGGCGGCCAGGACGTCGAGCAGCCGCGGGGTGTGCACCGGGTGCGGTCCGTCGTCGAAGGTGAGGCAGAGGACGTGGTCGGTGCCGATCGCCTCTACGGGCCGTACCGTCGCAGCCGGCCCGGACCAGGCGCGGTGTGCTGCCAGCTGGTGGTGGGTGCGGGGTGCCATCGGTCAGACCTTCCGGGTTGGCGTTTCGAGGGATCGGTGGGCCGGGTGGAGCTGCGCGCTCCTGGAGCTGCCGGACTTCCGCGACTACGCCGTCGACGTGCCCCACCCCGGTGCGACGGTCACCGGCGCCACCGGTGAGCTCGGCAAGTGGGTC
>NZ_JBFBAO010000241.1:0-10944 GCF_040682255.1 Micromonospora sp. NPDC051296
GTTGTTGTAGGCCATCACCGCGTCGTTGTACGCCTGCCGGGCGAAGGCGACCCGGTTCTCCGTCGACCGTTCCGGTGATCTTGACGGTCACGGTGCCGGCCGGCACCGACGCGCTGCGGCTGTTGAACGCCTGGTAGGCGGACTTGCCCGGGGCGACGCCGTTCACCGTCCGCGAGCCGTACGGCGTGATCAGCTCGATGGTGAGCGGTACGTCGTCGGTGTTGCGGGCGTTGACGGAGACGTACGCCGTGGTGCCGATGAGCTGCGTACGAGCCTCCACCTCGACGTCCCAGGTGTGCGGCGGTTCGAGTTCCTGCCTCGACTGGGCGGCGTGCGAGACGATCAGGTCCTTCTCCGCCGCGGTGAAGACACCCGCCGTGACGAACGCCTCGGCGGTCTGGGTGACGGTCGACACGAACTGGCCGTGGCTGGCGAAGGGCGCCTTGTCCCACACCAGGTCGAGGAACGTCGGGCCGTCGGTGCCGGGCGACACGATGCCCGTGACGGGGACGTCGTAGTTCGGGAGTCCGTCGTTACGCTTTCGGTTGGGCACGCCGGTGTCGATGGATCCGAACACGATCGTCGGCTCGACCCGCCGGAAGTACGTCGAGGCGGCCTGCGTGTCGCCGACGTAGTACGGCCGCAGGTTGAAGCCCTGCGCGGCGAAGAGCGAGTCACCCGCCGCCGTGGTGCTGGTGTGGGTGACCGCCGCGTGGGCGTAGTCGCCGTCCCGCTTCAGGTGGCGGTAGAGGGACAGTTCCCGGAAGTTGCCACCCCCCGGGTTTCCGAGGAGCTGCATGATGATCGGACCCCAGAAGATCGACTGCGTGTCGGGGCGGTCGATCGCCCGCTCGATCCGGATGCTGAACGGCATGTGGATCTCGATGGTGTCGCCCGGCGACCAGGTCCGGCTGAGCGTCAGGTAGCTGCTGGGCGTGGCGTTGACGTTCTGGCTGACACTGTTGATCTTTACGAAGAAGCCCTTCTGCACCCAGCCCGGCACCCGCAGCTTGATGTCGAGCGGACCGCTGCCGTTGACGGTCAGCTTGGTGCGGTCCTCTCGCGGGTACTTGGTCTCCTGGGTGATGGCGAAGTCCTTCTCGGCCCAGGTCAACGTCGACGGCGCGTACAGGTTGACCCAGAGCGTGTTGCCGTCGGCCGACTTGAAGTAGATCGTCTCCTGGTACTTCGTGTGGTTCTCGATACCCGTGCCGCCGCAGCAGGTGCCGGTGTTGCCGTAGCCGCGGGCGTTACCAGGGGTCAGCGGCTGGAAGTAGGTGACCTGCGGGTTGCTGACGCTGGTGCTGTCGGCCCGAGAACCGGCGATCTGGTTGAGCAGGCCCCGCTCGTAGTAGTCCATGTACGCCGGGTTGTGCTCGTGGAAGAACAGGTTACGAGCCAGCTTGATCAGGTTGTAGGTGGTGCAGGTTTCCGCGCCACCCGCGGCGATCGAGTTCGCGACGTTGCCCCGGTTCTGGAACAACTCGATGTTGTTGTTGGAGCCCGGGTAGTTGCCGCTCGTGCCACCGTTGGCGTACATGCGGTGCGGGACGACCATGCCGTAGAAGTTCTTGGCGGCCAGGAAGTAGTCGTTGTCCCCGGTGTGCTCGAAGACCCGCAGGTAGCCGACGAACTGCGGCACGTGCGAGTTGGCGTGCAGCCGTTCCGGACGGCGACGACCGGGGCGGGTCTGCGGCGTGGTGACGAGGATGTCGCGGTTCTCGACGCAGGCGTCGAAGAGCGACTCCCGGTTGTCGAAGAACTTGCCGGTGTCGAGGTGCTTCGTGTCGCCGGTGAGCGCGTAGATCTCGGGGAACACCTCGTTCGCACCACCGGTCTCGCCGGCGATGTAGAGGTCCCACATGTAGTTCAGGTTGTCCCGGGTGATCGGTCCCGGGTACGCGGGGTGGTTCTTGTCCCCGACGGTCAACGCGAGGTGCGCCCAGCCGGCCATCTTGACGACCACGTCGAGGGCCTTCTGGTTGTCGGTGTGGTAGTACGCGTCGAGCAGACCACGCATGATCTTGTGCTGCGTGTACCACGGCGCCCAGGTGTTGGTGGCGGCGTTGCTGCCGTAGACGGCCCACCTCGGCGGACCGAGTCGGAGCACCGCGTCCTCCGGGATCGCGCCCAGGTAACCCGGGTGGGTCGGGATCCACAGCCCGGTCCCGCCGCTCTGGATCGGCACGATGCCGCCGTCGCGGCCGTTGGGCGAGGAGTCCCGGATCGTGGAGCCGCTCTCCTCCTCGAACCGGTACCAGGCGATCGACCCGCCGCTGGTGCTTCCGGCCGGCGAGTCCTGCAGCGACTGGATCTCCGCCGCGCTCAGGGCGCGGTCGAAGATGTGGAACTCGTCGACGGTCGCGTTCAGCATCGCGTCGCCGTACTGCGACCGCCCGATCCACCGGTTCCCCGGGTTCCCCAGGTTGGCCGGGCTGAGCGTCATGTTCGTGTTCTGGCCGACCTGCTGACCGTTCACGTACAGCGTGCCCGTGTTCCCGGCGAGCGTCACGGCCAGGTGCACCCACTGGTTGATGGGCAACGCCGTGGTGCCGTTGATCTGCTGCTCCCCGCCGCTGCCGCTGACCGTGATCGCGAACCTCGGCGCGTTGCCGGTAGCACCGGAACGCGGGGCCAGGAACATGTTGACGGTGCTGTTCTGGCCGAAGTCGAACAGCCGGCTCCAGTTCTGGGTGGCCGCGAGATTCACCCAGGACGCGATGGTGAAGTCGGCGAGCTGGCTGATCGCCTCCTGCGGAAGGGTCACGTGCTCCGCCCGGCTCGGCCCGTTCAGGCGGAGCCCGCTACCGAAGCGGCCCGCCACCCGACCGATCGGCGGCTCCTCCGGGTCCTCACCGCCCGGGCCGCCGCTGCCCATCCGCGCGGTGATCGCGGCCTGGCACGCCGCGAACTCGTCGACCATCCAGTCGAGCTTGGTCTTGAAGATCGGCTCGCCAAGGTCGGCGTAGCCCTGCGCCAGGGCCGTCATGAAGTGGCCGGCCCAGTGACCGCTGAGCAGGCCACCGTCCTCCCAGCCGCCGGGTGCGGTCACGCCCGCCGGGTTCGGCCGACCGGCCTGGTTGTTGAACAGCACGAGGAAGCGCCGTTCGTCGAGCTGCCGAAGGTAGTTCTTCATGCGGTCGCGCTTTTCCTGGAGCAGACCGTCGCCCAGCCGCACGTCGCGCAGCTGGAACGGCCGGACCGGGGCGGTAGCGCCGGCACCGAGATCGGTCGGGATCGCGTCGAGCGCGGTCGGGCCGGCTGTCGTCTCGGTGGCGGTCGCTGCCTGGGCAGCAGTCGCTGGGAGCGCGCCCGCGGTGGCCGCCGCGGCCACCCCGATGGCTGATGCCTGAAGAACCTGCCGTCGACTGACGGGAAGCTTCTCGGTTTGAGCCACTTAGGATCGTCCTTTCCCGGTGGGTATGTGCTGGCCGCCCGGCCAGCCTCCTGCTTGCGGTATGCAGATCCAGGTCCGCTTGATGGGTTGGCCTCGGCCCGACTCGTCAGCTGCCGTCGTGGGCGGAGGCGGCGATCACCCGGGCGGATGACCAGCCCGGCTGACCCGCGGTCGGTCGGCCCGCGGCGCACGGATGTCGCCGACCATTTCGGACTGTCGCTCGGTGAATCGTCGAGGTGGGCGTGCACCTGCGGCAGGGCGCCGAGAAGCGCGCGCCGGGCTGCCGGCCCGTCGCGGACGGCTCACCACGCCATGCCGAGCCGCTGCGCCGAAGCGGTCCGGCCGTCCGTCGGCGGCGCGGGTCCCGGTTCGGTGCAGGTGTGTATCACGTACGGCGCGAGCCTGGCGACTGCCAGCACGGCGCCGGAGCATTCTGCGCGTTTCCGCCCACTGCGCCGGGGGCGGGGCCGATGGCCGAGTCGGAGCTAATACATCGAACCTCCTCCATTAAACCGTCGTGCTGGTCCACAGAAGTCGGTGCCCATAGCGGCCGCGGAAGGGGCTGAGTCATCGGTTGCGGGATCCGTGATTGTCAGCGAGTGTGAGCGTTAACTCTCAGGTCGTCAACCCCTACGATCGGGTAAGGTCGCGGCATTGACACAAACCTGAAACATACCTATGTTAGCGCTCAACCTCCTGGTCGGGCGGGCGTCGAGCTGTCCGCGGCACGGCCGGACTCCTGACGCTGACGGCCAGGCGCGTGCCATCCTGCGGGATGCGCAGGGCGCCCGCAGCGCACAGTGGACTTCCGGTTCAAGGAGGAAACGTGGTCGCCGAGTTCGGCGTCTCAGAGCTGTGGGATCCGGCGGTCCGCCGCGATCCGCACGGGTTCTACGACCGGGTACGAGACAGTGGCGGGCCGGTACTTCAGATCGATCCGGCGGGTAATCCGTTCTGGGTGATCGCCGGGCATGCCGATGTGCTGGAAGGGCTGCGCCACCCGGCGATCGGGCACGAGGTTCACCGGCACTCCCCCGGCAGCTGGCAGCCGGCTCTGCACGAACTGTCGGAAGTAGCGAGAATCGAGGCTCGCCAGCTCATCAACCTCGACCCGCCCGACCACACCCGCCTGCGCGGGCTGGTCAGCGGCGGCTTCACCGCACGCGCGGTGGCCCGGTTGGAGCCGTGGATCGGCGACCTCGCGGATCGGCTGGTCGCGCGGGCACGCCAGCAGGGACGCATCGACGGGATCACCGACCTCGCCGACCCGGTGCCGGTCAACGTCATCGCCGAGCTGGTCGGCATTCCGGAGTCGGACCGGCCGCGGTTCCGCGCCTGGTCGGCGGCGATCGTGTCGGCCAGCATCGACGGCCCGGCGGCGACCATGGAGTTCGGGGCGTACCTCGACGAGCTGGCGGCGCGACGCCGAGCGGTTCCCGCCGATGACCTCATCTCGCAGCTGGTGGCGATCGAGGAGCAGGGCGACCGGCTGGACCGTGACGAGCTGGTGGCGCTGGTGCAACTACTGCTCGTCGCCGGCCAGGAGACCACCGTCGACATGATCGTCAACGGCATCCGGCTGCTGCTCACCCACCCCGAGCAGTGGCAGGCCCTGCGGGACGATCCGTCCCTGGCGGCGGCGGTGGTCGAGGAGACACTCAGGTTCCGGGGGCCGGTCGAGATCGTGCCACCACGGTTCACCTTCGAGGACATCGAGATCGCCGGCGGCCGGATCCCCGCGTTCGACCGGGTGGGGCTGTCGTTGTGGGGAGCGAACCGGGATCCCGCGGTGTTCGAACGGCCGCACGTCTTCGACATCCACCGCACCGACGTCCGCAAGCACATCGCTTTCGGGCACGGGATCCACTTCTGCCTCGGCGCCCACCTGGCCCGCCTGGAAAGCCGGATCATGTTCGAGCGAATCGCGCAACAGCTGCCCGGCCTGCGCCTCGCGGCCGATTCCGCCGATCTTGACGGCTTCCGCCTGCATCAGGACGGCCTGCCGCTGGAGGTCTGACGCGGCGCGTCCGGCCATCCCCATTCCGATCACCGGCCGAGAGCCTCAATCGAGGCCGGTAAAAGCTGACCCTTGACCGTCCAGAGAGATCGCGAATACGGTGTGATAGTGCAATAGCACTCTTCCCTGGAAGGGATCACTATGTGTGGCGACTCAGCGATAGGCCGGACGATCCACAGTAGTCGGACCCCGGGCCACCGTGCCGTGTCGGAGCGAGGTCGGCCATGACCAGGCCGTTGCTCGCCGCCATCAGCGCCGGAGCCCTGGTCGTGTCCGGCACCCTGCTCGCCATGCCGGCGGCACACGCCGGCGAGGCGGACCCACACCCGATCGAACTCACCGTGGAGATGCCGGAGGGCATCAACCTCGCCAGCCCGGGATTCATCCCCGTCGCCGTCCTCACCGACGACCGGGTCGACGCCAGCGAACTCGACCCGGCGTCCGTGATGCTCGGCAACGCCGCGGGGAAGGGCGTCGGCGTCGCCCGGGACGGCAACCACCCGCTCGCCTTCACCACCGATGTCGACAACGACGGCCGGGATGATCTCGTCGTCCACTTCGACAAGGACGAACTGAAGCGGGCCGACGAGCTGACCGGGACGACGACCGCCCTGACCGTCTCCGGCAGCCTGTCGGACGGACGGGACGCCCATGGTTCGGATACCGTCTCCTCCGAGGTCCGGCTGGAGGTGAAGTTCGAGGAATCCCTGCAGGTCCGCGGCGCCAACGACGCCCTCCGGGCGCGAGGCCGGTCGGACAACCTACAGCGGGTCCGCTCATTGCTCGACGCGTACCGGGCGACGGACTTCGCGCCGCTGATGCAGCACGTGTCCGCCGAGGAGCTGACCGAGCTGGCCGTCGAGGCGGAGGCTCGCTCGGGCGAGACGGCTCCCGACCTGGCCTCGTGGTACCAGCTCACCCTGCCGGCGGAGGTGGACGCGGACCAGGTGATCCGGGACCTGCTGGCGTTGCCCGAGGTCGCGTACGCCTACGTCGCCGCGGACCCCGCTCCCCCGCCCTCGACGACCCCCGACTTCACCCCCATGCAGGGCTACCTCCGGCCCGCTTCCGAGGGCATCGACGCGGACTTCGCGCACCGGGACCCGCGTACCCGGGGGGCCGGCATCCGGATCGTCGACCTGGAGTACGACTGGAACCCGTTCCACGAGGATCTCCAGCTCGACTGGTCCACGGATCTCGGTGGCACCGCGTTCCCGCGGGTCACCACGTTCGCCGACGAACACGGGACCGCCGTCTTCGGTCAACTGGTCGCCCGTGACAACGGGTACGGCATCACCGGCGGGGTGCCGGACGCCACGATGTACGGCATGTCCCCGGTGCGGCAGGTGGCTCCCAACCGGACAAGCTGGGTGCCCGCCGAGGCGATGGTCTACGCGTCGCAGTTCCTTGAGCCGGGCGACGCGCTGCTCATCGAGCAGCAGACCGTCGGCCCGAACGGGGGTACCCGGTACGTGCCGATCGAATGGATGCAGTCCGCGTTCGACGCCACCGTGCTGCTCACGCAGCTCGGGGTCACGGTGGTGGCGACCGGCGGCAACGGGGGCGAGAACCTGGACGGTCCGGAGTTCCTCGGGCGCTTCAACCGGAGCATCCGCGACTCGGGCGCCATCATCGTCGGTGCCGGCAGCAACACCACGCGGGAACGGTTGAGCTTCTCCGTCTACGGCTCGCGCGTCGACCTACAGGGCTGGGGCCAGAACATCACCACCACCGGCAGCAACGGCAACCTCCAGGGCGGGACCACTCCGGCCAACATCAACATCCGGTACACCAGGTCGTTCGGTGGCACCTCCGGAGCCGGGCCGATCGTCACCAGCGCGGTCGTGGCCATCCAGTCCTACCTGAAGGCCACCGACCAGGAGGTCTGGAGCGCCACGCAGATCGCCGAGCTGCTCAAGGAAACCGGGACCCCGCAGGGCGGCAACACCGCTCAGCAGATCGGCCCGCTGCCCAACCTCCGCGCCGCCCTGAAGAAGATCGAGGTCGACGCACCGACGTCGGCCGTCGAACTGACGCAGGACCCGCCGAAGCAGGGTGACTGGTACGTCAATCCGACCGTCCTGCTCTCGGCGGAGGACGGGTGGGGCTCCGGCGTGGACCGGATCGAGTACCGGCTGAACAGCGGCCCGTGGGAGACCTATGACGAGCCGTTCCAGGTGCTGGCCGCGGGCCAACACACGATCAGCTACCGCGCGACCGACCACAACGGGAACGTCGAACAGGCGAACGACCTCACTTTCCGGAACCTCGGCCAGCTGGTGACGGCCACCGCCCAGGCGCGGTGCGTCGCCGGTAAGGCGTACGTCGCGGTGCAGGCACGCAACGACCACGACGGGCCGGTGACCATCGCCCTGGAGACGACGTACGGCGAGAAGTCCTTCACCAACGTCGCGCCGGCCGGGAACGCCTACCAGTCGTTTGCCACCCGGACGACCTCGGTCGCGGCCGGCACGGTGGCCGTCCGCGCCACCGGTTCCGTCAACGGCGAGGACATGTCGATCGTCTTCACCGCGCAACACCCGGGCGTCAACTGCGCCAACTGATCCCCCGGAACACCAACGACGAGTGACGACGGGGCATCGAAAAAGAGAGACCGTCAATAGGGCGGCAAAGGCGCGGCACAGCCCGCCAGCCCTATTGACGGTCTCTCTGAACACGAAATCGCAAGACGTTTTCCCCGGATGGCCCGACAACTGTCGATGCAGAAGGAGACGTCGTGACAGACGAGTACATCCCGAAACCCACCCCCTGGCGACGCAGGTTGCGATATCTGGTGGCCGCGGCCAGCGCCCTGGCTCTGCTGGCGACGCCGGCGACGCCCGGGCACGCCGCGCCGACGGTGAACCCCCCGAACGCGCTCCAGCCCGTCGACCCGCAGAGCTGGAAGAACCAGTACGACATGACGTGGGATGACTGGAACGACATCCCCAACACGAACTGGAACGATCCGAACATCAAGCCGTCGGTGCGGGGCCTGCGGATCGCGCTGGTGGCGGTCGACTTCCCCGACCAGCCGTTCGTCATGACCCAGCCGAAGAAGAGCGACCTGTTCGGCAACCCACAGATCGACCCGATCTCCCGCAGCGCGGTCCCGGAGTTCTACCGCGACTACTACATGAACCCCGGCGAACTCAACCACGGGCGCACCATCCACGAGTACTGGATGGAGCAGAGCCGCGGCCAGTTCGGGGTGGCCGAGCTCGACGCGTTCGGCCCCTACCGGATGCCGCGCAACCTCTTCGAGTACGGGCTGAACGAGTTCAACCAGCAGTCAGCCTGCCCGAGGGGCTTCACCTGCAACGGGAACCTCAACAACGACGCGGCCAACGCCTGGCGGACGGACCGCGGCTGTACGGGCAACTGTGGGTACGACGTGATCCTGCGGGTCTACGCCGGTTACGACGAGACCAGCATCTGGCAGGAGTTCGGCGAGATGATGTTCCTCAACAAGGAGGACATCCCCGACGAGTGGGGCCCGAAGCACATCCCCGGCTCCGAGAGCATGCCCAACTGGGCCCCCACCCGCTACGTCGAGTGGACGTCCTGGAAGGCGGCGGCCCAGCACTGGGGGCAGGCGTCGATCCGGCAGGGCGAGAGCTCCGGCACCATCACCCACGAGATGGGCCACTTCTTCTTCAGCATGGGCGACAACAACAACAACCCGTTCTCCCATCGGGAGAACCCGCCGTCGCCCTTCCACCGGGTCGGTTCGGCACCCTGGGACATGATGGACCGCGGTTCGTTCAACGGTCCCGGCGGCCACCACATGCGCTGGGTCGTCCCGCCGAACCAGGGCGGCTGGAGCCCGGCCGGGCTCATGCTGCGCAACAAGATAACGATGAACATCGTGCCGGCGGCGAACGTGCTCCGGCTCAGCCGGCAGGCTCTGGCCGACTCCGGCGTCGTGGTCGCCGAGGTCACCGCGCGTGCGGTCGACCCGGGGCCCGAGGGGGTCTCCGGCGTACGGATCGGCCTGGACGGCACGGGTCGCCCCGACCGGACTCCCGACTGCAACATCAACACGGATCCGTTCTGCCACGGCAACACCGGCTGGGACGACTACACCGTCGAGGTCGTGGACCGGATGGGCTTCGACTCGTTCACCCCCGACAACGGCGTCCTGATCGCCAAGAACAAGACCCGCGAGGGCAACACCTGCGGTTACAACTGCTTCAACTGGGTGGTCGACGCCAACCCGCAGGACATCGAGATGGTCGACTACTACGCGCCGGACGGCAGCCCGGTGATGGCCACCATCGCCGATCACCGTCAGCTCAACGACGCGCTGTTCCACGCCGGCACCGACTCCGGTTCGAAGTACGAGTACGTCGACGAGGCCAACCGGCTGCACGTCTACGTGCTGGACCTGCGTCGGGACGCCGACGGCGTGCTGTCGTACACGGTGGCCATCCGGTCGTTGGACGGGGCCGGGCCGAACGCGCGTGGCGTCGCGGTGGGCCAGCCGGTGAAGGAGGGCGTGCAGCCGTCGCGGACGGCGCGGTGCTCCTTCCCGCTGACCAACACCGGAGTGGCCGGAGTCACCGCCGGGCATCCGGGCGACGTGTCGACGTACGTCGACTCCGACGTGTATCGGCTGTCGGCGGACTCCGCCGGCGAGGGCTGGACGGCCTGGATGCCGTACGAGGTCGTCTCGGCGAAGGCCGGCGGCACCGTCGACGTGCCGGTCTACGCCAGCCGGGCCCCGGGATCGGCCAACCAGACCACGGTCACCCTGACCGCGACCTCGGAGAGCGACCCGAGCAAGTCGACCAGCGTGACCTGCGACGTGCACGTCCGGGACACCACGCCGCGCGAGGTGTCCGTCACGGCCACCGCGCAGGCGCGGTGCGTCGCCGGTAAGGCGTACGTCGCGGTGCAGGCGCGCAACGACCACGACGGGCCGGTGAACATCGCCCTGGAGAGCGCGTACGGCGAGAAGTCCTTCGCCAACGTCGCGTCGGCGGCGAACGCATACCAGTCCTTCGCCGCTCGGACTGCCTCGATCTCGGCCGGCACGGCGACGGTCCGGGCCACCGGTTCGATCGATGGCGAGCAGGTGACGTCCGTGGTCACCGCGCAATACCCGGGCATCAACTGCGCCGACTGATCCCGAATGACAACGACGAGTGATAACGGAGCATCGAGATGAACGTGTGGAATCGTAAGCGGCTGCTTGCGGCGGGTGCCGCGGGTGCCTTGCTGGCCGGGTCGGTGGCGGTGGGGTCGCCGGCTCTGGCGGAGCCGGGTGACGAGTCGGATGTGCGGGTGACCGTCGACATCGAGCCGATCAGGGAGCCCGGTGTGTTGGCGATGTCGATCGCCGGTGACTCGGTCGCGTTGGCCGAGGACGGGTCGACGTTGCTGGTGCGTCAGTTCGTGGGCACGCTGCCGACGGTGACGGTCACGGACACCCGTACGGCGGATGAGGTGCCGGAGGGTGCGGCGTGGGCGGTGCCGGTCATGGTGCTGCTACGTCGGCCGCCGTCACCGCGGTCGGCTACGCCGCCCC
>NZ_JBFBAO010000242.1:0-10943 GCF_040682255.1 Micromonospora sp. NPDC051296
GTCGACGGCGTACGCGTGCTCGGCCGATCGGACGACGCGACCCGCCTGCCGATCGTCGCCTTTCAGGTCGACGGCCGCCCGGCCGCCGAGGTGTCGGCCCTGCTCGCCGAGGGCGGCATCGTCGTGGGCCACGGCACCTTCGGAGCGGAGTCGGCGCTGCGTGCCGTGTCGCCCGACACCCCGGAGTCGGTACGAGCCGGCGTGGCCCGCTACACCACCCGAGCCGACGTACGTGCCCTCATCAGCACGGTGGCGGCGATCGCGGCGATCCGCAGCTGACCCGGCCACAGTGCTCTCGCAGGTTGCGCAGTCCTCGGCCAGCGCGCCGCATGGGGTCGTACCGGCCGGGGTGACGTGCCACGATCGGCTCGACGGCCCGGCGCACGGGCCCGGCCTGGTCGGAGGTGCCGGTGGAGCGACCCGGGGCGTCGGCCGGCCGGCCGCTGGTCCTCGACGGCGCGCTCGGCACCGAGCTGCAACGGCACGGCCGCTCTGTCACCGCCCCCTGGTGGACCGCGCACTGCCTGCTCGACGTCGCCGGCCGTCGTCTCGTCGCCCGCGTGCACAGCGAGTACGCGGCGGCCGGCGCGGACGTGCTCACCGCCGACACCTTCCGTACCACCCCACGTACCGCGTACCGGTCCGGTGCGGACGCGACCGCCGCCGCCGGTCTCGTGCGCGTCGCGGTGACCCTGGCCCGGGAGGCCGCGGCGACCGTGCCCCGCCCAGTGCTCGTCGCCGGCTCGGTCGCGCCGATCGAGGACTGCTACCGGCCCGACCTGGTGCCCGACGACGCGGTGCTGCGGACCGAGCACGCCTGGCTGGCCGACCAGCTGGCCGGTGCCGGCGTCGACCTGGTCCTGGTGGAGACGATGAACACGGTCCGCGAGGCGGTCGCCGCCGTCCGCGCCGTCCGCGCCCACGGCCTGCCGGCGTGGGCCAGCTTCGTGTGCACCGCCGGCGCCCGCCTGCTCAGCGGTGAGGACGTGGCGGCCGCCGCGGCGGCCGTACGCGGCGCTGGGGCGAGTGCGGTCCTGGTCAACTGCACCGATCCGGCCGGCACCGAACAGGCGCTGCGCCGGCTGCGGCAGGTCGACGCCGGGCTGGCCGGGGCGTACCCGAACCTGGAGGACCGCGGCGAGCTGCCGCCCGCGACGCCGGTCGACCGGCACTTGCCGCCGACCATGTCGCCGGACGCCTTCGCCGGCCTCTGGGACGGTGCGCGGTGGCGCGGCCTCGGGATCGTCGGCGGGTGCTGCGGGTCCACCCCGGCGCACATCGCCGCGCTGCGCGCCCGCTGGCCGCTGGTGGACCCGCCCGGCGGTCAGCCCGCGGCCGGCGCGGGCTGCGCTACCCCGGGCGGATAGGCCGGCGCGACGCCCAGCCCGGCCAGCTCCGCCCACACCCGGTCCCGCAGCGCCGCCCGCTCGGGATCCGGCAGCAACGCGGCCTCGACGGCGGTCAGGGTCATCCCGGCGAACTGCGCCACCGTGAAGCCGTGCCAGCGGGCCGCCAGCCGGTGCTCGGCGACCAGGTCGGTGTGGAACATCGTCGGGTCGTCGGTGTTGAGGGTCAGCCGCACGCCGGCGTCCCACAACCGGCGCAGCGGATGCGCCTGTGGGCTCGGCACCACCCCGGTCCGCAGGTTGCTGGTGGGACAGACGTCGAGGACGACGGACCGGTCGCGCAGTGCCGTCAGCAGCGCCGGATCCTCGACCGCGCGGATGCCGTGCGCGATCCGGGGCGGGTCGAAGGCCAGGCAGTCCCAGACGCCCTCGGGCCCCACCGCCTCACCCGCGTGCGGCACGAACGGCACGCCGTGTGCCGCCGCCCACCAGATCGGCTCGGCGAACAGCGACGCCGGCCGGCCCGGCTCGAAGCCGCCGAGGCCGAGCGCCACCACCCCCCGTGGTACGCCCGCCACGGCCCACTCCGCGACCTGCTGGCACTCCTCAGGCGACTCCCCGCGAACGTGGTCCACGACGAACCGCATGCTGACGCCGGTACGCCGCCGCGCCTCCTCGGCGCCCCGGGCCACCGCGTCGATCTGCTCGTCGAACGGAATGCCCGGCCCCCGCCGATGGGTGCCGGGGCTGAACGTCACCTCCAGGTGCCGGACGTTCTGCTCGTGCGCCATGTCGGCCAGCTCCTCGGTCAGCAGCTGGAGGTCGGCCGGCTCGCGCAACGCCGCGCAGCATTGTTCGTACAGCTCAGTAAAGTGCCGGAAGCTGCGGAAACGGAAGAGGTCGGCCACGCCCGCCTCGTCGAGCCGACCGAGGTCGAGCCCGTGGCGGCGGGCCATGCGCAGCAGGGTGGCCGGCCGCATCGAACCCTCCAGGTGCACGTGCAGCTCGACCTTGGGCAGCCGTTGGATCAGGTCGTCGCGGTCCGGCCCGACCGGTTCGGCGATGCTCACCGTGCCGATTCTAGGGACGCGGGGACCGGACGGAGCGATTCTGATCGCCGACCGGGCAAGCCTTCCGGGTAGGAGGGCAATCTGGAAGAGGCCGCCGTGTACTATGTCTAAGTAAAGGGGCGTGGCCTGAGCCCGCGCTGCGGCATGGAGGAGCGCCGTGAAAGAGCAAAGAGACCGCCGGACGTACGGTCAGCAGTGCGGCCTGGCCTTCGCGCTGGACGTGGTGGGCGAACGGTGGACGCTGCTCATCGTCCGTGAACTGCTGGTCCGGCCGCGCCGTTACCGGGACCTACTGGACGCCCTGCCGGGCATCGGCACCAACCTCCTGGCCGACCGGCTGGCCTTCCTCACCGAGGCGGGCATCATCCAGCCCATCGACGCCGAGCGGCGCACCGCCGGCTACGCGCTCACCGAGCTGGGCGAGAAGCTGCGCGATCCGGTCCTGGTGCTGGCCCGCTTCGGCCTGACGCTGCTGGCCGAGCAGCCGGGCCAACTCCGCGCGCCGGTCACCCGAGCCTCGTGGGCCGTCCTGGCGATCGAGTCCATGGTCGACCCGGCCCGGGCGCTCACCGACGAGGTCTACGAGTTCGACATCGAGGGCGAGGTGTTCCACGTCCGGGTCGGCGACGGCGAGGTTCGCACGATCAGTGGTACGGCCGGCGCGGACGCGACGCTTCGGGTGGTCACCGACGCCCGCACGTTCTTCGACCTCGGCAGCGGCGCGATCGAGCCGGTCGAGGCGGTGGTCAGCGGGGCGGTCTCGGTGACCGGCCCGCCAGCGGCCATGCCCCGGTGCCTCTACCTGCTGGGCCTGGGCGGCCGGCCGAGCGGCGAGCGGATGCTCTCGGCGGCCGGCGGCGCGAGGCGCTGACGCTCGGCGGCCGGGCCAGGCGCCCGGCCGCCCCACGTCGTGCTGGTCTGCGCCATCGCCGCCTGGTCGGGCAGGGCCAGGCAAAAGCCGAGCCGGCCGCGCAACGCGTGCTGGTTGTCGATCGCCATCAACAGTTCCGCCAGCGACTCCAGCGCCGGCGCCCGGTCGATTCCGCCGACGTCCACCGGCACGAATCCGAGCCCGCGCAGCAGGCCAGCAGACTCGATCTTGGCAGGTGGGTGGTCCCCGGCCAGCGGCACGGTGACCGCCCGCCCGCCCAGCACCGGCTCGCCGAGCATGCCGGCGGGTACGGTGTTGAGCGCCTTGACCACCCGCCACCGTGGTAACAATTCCGCGAGCAACCGACCGCCGGACCGACCGCGCCCCGCTGGTTCCACGGGGGACTGCGGCGGATTGGTCGCATCGATGACGGTGCGTCCACGTCCGTCGTCGAGCAAACCGTCGAGCGCCAGCTCCACGGCGGCGGCGAACGGCAGCATGAGCACGAGCAGGTCGGCCCCGGCGACCACGGTGGACGCCGGGACGCAGTGGATCTCGGAGTGCGAGGCCAGGACGGGGGGTTGCCGTACGGCATGCGTACGGCCGGCGATGAGCACCGACTGACCATGCACGGCAAGGGCACGGGCCAGCGCCGATCCCATCCGCCCGCGCCCGAGGATGCCGACGATCATGAGGTGCACCGCGTGCCGCGGCGCGGGTGACAAGCGTGCGGTGCGAACCTGCGCATCTGTTGGCTCCGGGTCGGTGGTCAGATCTCCCCGGCCGGACCGGACCCGACCTGTCGGGTGCCGCCGGTGGTCGCGAGACAGTGTCTCCCACCCGACTTGACGGCTACTTGACGCGGACCTGCGTCCGGGTTGACGGCCTGCGGCTACGAGTCACCACTTTAAGTATGGAAGTTCTTCACTTAAAGTGGTGGAGAACCGAGCACAGCGCCACGACAGCTTGGGGGACGGCGTGAACCGGACCGAGATCGAGCCCCGAATTGAGATCCTCGGTCCCGTCCGAGCGACGATTCGTGGTAGGGAAGTCGACCTGGGGCCCCCGAAGCAACGGGCGGTCCTCGCCCTGCTGACCCTACGGGCCGGCGCACATGTGCCGCTGGACGACCTGGTCGCAGTTCTCTGGCCGGGCCAGCCCCCGACCCGGGCCGCGAGCCTGGTGCACACCTACGTCGCGCGGTTGCGTCATGCCCTGGAGCCCGACACGCCACGGCGGCGGCGCACCAACGTCATCGCCTCGGTGCAGGGCGGATACCGGCTCGCCGTGGGCGACGACCAACTCGACCTGTTCACGTTCCGGGCCGGAATCCGGGAGGCCGCCGCCCGGCGCGAGGCCGGCGAGGCCGACAGCGCCTTCGCCCGGTACGGCGAGACCCTCGAGCAGTGGCGAGACCCGCAGCTCGGTGACCTGGCCGCGTTGCTGGTCGAGCCGGACGACATCGGCCCGCTACGGCAGGAGTTCCTGGTTGCCGCGCTCGAATACATCGGGCTCGGCCTGGAGTTGGATCGGCCGGACGCGGTCCTGCCGCTGACCGAGCGGCTGGCCCACGCCGAGCCACTGAACGAACGGGTCCAGGCGCGCGTCCTGCAGGCGCTGACCCGCATCGGGCAACGCGCCTGGGCCATCGAGCGGTATGCCGACGTGCGCATGCGCCTCAAGCTCGACCTGGGCGTCGACCCGGGTCCCGAGCTGACGGCCGCGTACCGGGAGGTGCTCGACGCCGAGGCGGCTCCGCCGCCTCCCGCTCCGGTCCGGGACGGCGTCCAACAGCCGCCCTGGCGGGGACCGGCGCCAGTGGTGGACGAGCTGATCGGACGCTCAGCCGATCTCGCGGCGGTCTGCGACCTGCTCGGCGAGTTCCGGATGGTGAGCCTCACCGGCCCGGCGGGGGTCGGCAAGTCGGCGCTCGGCCTGGCTGCGGCGGAGGAACTGCGGGAACGGTTCGCCGACGGCGTCGCGGTGGTGGACCTGGCGAGCGTCCGTACCGGCCCGGAGCTGGCCCGGACGACGGCGGCAGTGGTCGAGGAGCCGGCGTCCTGGCACGTTAGCAATTCGGTGCCGCTGGCGCACCGGCTGCACGACCGCAAACTGCTGCTCATCCTCGACAACGCCGAACTGGTCACCGACGACGCCGCCGATCTCGTCGACGACGTGCTCCGCGGCTGCCCGCAGGTCACCGTCCTCCTGGCCTCGCGGGAACTGCTCGGCCTGCCGTACGAGGCGGTGTACCCGGTGCGGCCGCTGGGGGTGGAGGCGGATCGGGGCCCCTCGGCGGCGCCCGCGCTGCAGCTGTTCGCCCGTCGGGCGGCGCAGGTGCAGCCGGGCTTCCGCCTCACCGAGTCCAACCTGGAGGCGGTGACGTCGGTGTGCCGGGCGTTGGACGGGCTACCTCTCGCCATCGAGTTGGCCGCGGCCTGCCTGCGGACCCAGCGACTGGACGCGCTGGTCGACGTCGTCGAGGATCCACTGCGCCGGATCCAGCCGCCTCGCCGGGGATTGCCCAGTCACCACCGGTCGCTGCACGCTGCCGTGAACCGCAGCATCGAGCTGCTGGGTCCGGCGGAGCAGCGGTGCTTCAAAGCGCTGGGCGCCGTGCCGGCCGAGTTCGGCCTGGAGACGGCGGCCGTCGCCGGCCGGGCGGTCGCCGGTGAGCCCGAAACGCTACAGGTTTTGCTGGACCGGCTGGTGGACAAGTCGGTGCTGGAGGTCATGCACGGCGCGTCGGGCCGGCGCTACCGGATGCTCGGCACGGTACACGCGCTGGCCCGGCAGCTGCTGCATGAGAACGGGGTGGACGGTGGCCCGCCCGCCGGCCGGTGCGGCTGTGGCTGTGGCTGCGGCTGCCACACCGGCCGTTGAGGCAGGCGACAAGCATCAAACACTGCTATATGATTCTCTAGTAGATGCTGGCGGTCGACGAGCGGGAGATCTCGCATGGACCAACGCCACCTGCTCATGCACCAGGCGATGCTCGGTGACCGCAGACGCGTCGAGTCGTACGACCAGGCGCTCGCCGCGGTCATCGACGAGAACTCGGTGGTCGCCGACGTCGGCGCCGGCACGCTGGCGCTGACCGCGCTCGCGCTGCGGCACGGCGCGGCCCACGTGTACGCCGTGGAGGCCGATCCTCAGATAGCCGCTGTCGCCGACCGCATCATCAAGGCCAACGGCTGGCAGGACCGGGTGACCCTGATCGCCGGCGACGCCCGACTCGTCCGCCTGCCGCAGCAGGCGGACGTGACGGTCTGCGAGCTGATGGGCAACCTCGGGCCGGAGGAGGACATGGCCCGCATCCTGCGCGTGTTCAACCGCCGCAACCTGCGGCCCGGCGGGGCCGTGGTGCCGGAGCGGGTGGTCACCTGGCTCGCGCCGGTGCAGTTCGACGACGAAGGTTGGGGGATCTGGTCCGAGGACTTCCTCGGGATGCGGCTCGACGTGGTGCAGGAGCTGATCGAGCCCACCGCCCACCTGCACTTCCTCACCCGGGAGCCGGCCCTGCTCGGCGAGCCCGCGGTGCTGGTCGACACCGGCCGCGGCGACACCGGCCTGCGCAACGCCCGCCCGCTGGCCCTGCCCCTGCACACGGCCGGCACGCTGCACGCTGTGCTCGGCTACTTCACCGCCACGCTGGCGCCGGGCATCGAACTGTCCAACATGCCGTCTTACCTGGGCTGCAACTGGGCCGTCTTCGTCTGGCCGCTCCGGCACACGCCCGTCGCGGCCGGCGACACCGTACATGTGCGTCCCCGACGCCCCGAGGGCTCCGCCGCCCGGGACGTGACCCGGTGGCGCCTCGACTGTCACCTCGACCGGGTGGGCAAACCATGATCATCTACACTGCCGCGTCGGTACGGGACCACTCCGTCGACGCCGACCAGCTTTCCGGCCTCACCTGGTCCGGCCACGCCCTCTGGTACGCCGATGCGGGGCGCGAGCGGGCCGTCTGCCTCGACCCGCGTACCGGCGAGCCCGGCGCCGAACTGGCGTGTCCCGGCCTGGTGGCCGGGCTCACCAATCTCGGCGGCTGCCTCCTCTATGCCACCGCCAGCACGCTGCGGCTGTGCGAGCCGCAGAGCGGGGACATCCTGCGCGAGGTGGCCAGCCCTCGCACCGGCGTGCCGGTCTGCGGCATGGAGGCGGGCAAGGACGGCATCTGGCTCGGCTGGCCCGACGCGCTGGAACTGCGGCACGCCTCCGACCTGCGGCTGCTCGCGACCGCACCCGCGCCGCTCGGCGTCGCCGGCGTCACCGTCACCGACCGGTACGTCGCGCACACCGACCGGCTCGGCGAGGCCATCACGGTCTTCGACCTGCAGACCTGCCGGAACGTGCTGCAGATCCAGGTCGACGGTCGACCCGCCACCAGCCTGACCTGGGACGGCCTGCGGCTGTGGTACGCCGACGCCGGCAACATGCGCCTACGGGCGCTGGACGTCCCGGGGCTGTCCACCGCACGGGGCTGACCCCGGGCCCTGCTGACCCCCGGCAGAAAGGCGCCTGATGGTACCGCTCAAGTTCCTCCTCAGCCTCTCCCCCATCGGCTCACCGATCCTGCGCCTCGCTCCGCCGACCGGGTCCGGCGGCTCCGCCGCCCCCGAACGAGTCCGGCTGACCGGTCGCGCCCTCGCCATCGGTGCGGTGGCGACAGCGTCGATGGCGGCGGGTCTCGCCACCGCCTCGGCCACCGCGGTGCGGCACGGCAGGCCGGCCGGCCGGCGCCGGCTCGCCCGGGAGGTTGCCCGGACCGTCGTGCGCCTGGGGCCCACCTTCATCAAGGCGGCCCAGGTTCTCGGCACCCGCCGGGACGTCGTGCCGGGCTGGCTCTGCGACGAGCTGTCGGTGTTGCAGGACGACGTGCCACCGATGTCGGTGACGCAGGGCCGGACAGCGCTGCGCGAGGTGTACGGCGACCAGTTGGACGAGGTCTTCGCCGCCGTCGAGGAGACCCCGGTCGCCAGCGGCAGCATCGCCTGCGTCTACCGGGCGACGCTGCCGGGCGGCGGGACGGTCGCGCTCAAGCTACGCCGCTCCGGAATCGGCCCCCAGATGGCCGCCGACCTCGCGCTGCTGCGCCGGGGGGCAGCGGTCGTCGCCCGGTTGCCGATGTTCCGGGGCGTGCCGGTCCGTGAGGTGGTCGACAACCTCTGCGATTCGGTGCTCGGGCAGGTCGACCTCGGCCGCGAGGGTCGGGACCTCGGCCGCCTGCGGGAGGATCTGGGCTCGGTGCCGCGTGTCCTGGTGCCCCGGGTGCATCCCGGGGCGAGCCGGCCGGCGGCCATCGTCATGGATTTCATCCCGGACCTGGCCGTCGACACCGCGACCCGGTGCTCGCGGGCGATGCGTCGGACGTTCGCGGCGTCCACCCTGACCGTGGTCTACCAGATGCTGTTCATCAACGGTTTCGTCCACTGTGACCTGCACCCCGGCAACCTCTACTTCACCCGGGGCGGCCAGGTGGTGGTGCTGGACGCCGGCTTCAGCGTCCAGTTGTCGGAGCGGATGCGGGAGCTGTTCGCCGACTTCTTCCTCAACATGTCGATCGGGCGGGGCGACCGGTGCGCGGCGATCGTGCTGGAGAGCGCCATCGGGGTGTCCGAGGACGCGAACGTGCCGGCCTTCACCGAGGGCGTGAAGGACCTGGTAGCCCGCAGCTACAAGCTGTCCGCCAAGGAGTTCAGCCTGATCGCGTTCGCCGGCGAGCTGTTCGACCTGCAACGCCGCCACGGGGTCGCGGCGTCGCCGGAACTGGTGTTCCCGCTGCTGTCGCTGCTCGTGGTGGAGGGCACCGTACGGGCGCTCGACCCGGACATCGACTTCCAGGAGACGGCCAAGCCGGTCCTGAACCGGGCGTTGTTCGGCATCCGCTGATTCCCGCCACCCCGGGAGCACGAGCGGGGCCGGTCGCGTGCGCGACCGGCCCCGCTCGTACGGGTCGTCAGCCCTGGCCGGGTGGTGTCACCACCGGGCCACCCCGGCCGCCAGGGCGTCCGCCCGGGCCCGCGGCCAGGCGGCCACGATCAGGGGTACGAGTCGCAGGTCGGCGGTGGCCAGCCGGTCGAAGCGGCGCCACCGCGCGGTGGCCGTGCCCGGGTCGAGCGCCCGTAGTGCCTCGGCGGCGACGCCGGCCGGATCTCCGGTGCCGCCGTCGGACGGCCAGATCCGGTGCAGCAGATCCCGGTTGGCGTTGCCGGCCCACCGCGGCGCCCACTCGTGCAGCGTGAGATCGGCGCCGGGTGCGCCGGGGGACACCGCGACGACGGCGATGCCGTACCGGACGAGCACGCCGGTGAGGGCGGTGGCCACGGCCGCCGGCCGCGAGCCGGTCGGCACCGCCACGGTCAGCCGGGTACCCGGGCCCAGCCCGGCGTCGGCGAGCAGGCGTCGAGCCCGCTCCGGGTCACCGGCATCGGGCGCGGCTTCCTCGAAGCGCTCCGCGCCCGGATCCCCCGGTTGCAGGACGCCGTGCTGGGCGGCGGCGCCGTCAGCGCCGGCCGTGCGGGCCGCAGCGGCGAGAGCAGCCCGGTCGACCGCCCAGGACAGCGCGTGGCGGGCGGCGTGCGCCTGCGCCGACCCACCGGGCACCGCGGAGAGGTAGTAGCTGCAGCCGGTCCCGCCGAAGCTGGCCGCTGGCGCCGGCAGGTCCCAGGACAGCACCCCGAAGGCGGTCGCGTCGTCGACCGGCTCGCCGCCGGAGGACGCCACCACGTCGATGCGGGACGCGGTCCGCCGGCGAATCGGGTCGGTGGCCGGATCCCACCGGGGGTTGGGTTCCAGGACGAAGTCGCCGCCCGGGGTCAGCTGCTTGGCGATCCGGTACGGCCCGCAAGCCGGGTTGCACCGGTACAGCTCGGGGCTGTCCGGCACGTAGTAGTCGTACTCGCGTGGGGCTGCGGCGGCGTACCCGGTGGCGAGCAGGTCGAGCAGGTCGTTGGCCGGCTCGGTGAGCCGCAACACGACGGTGTCGCCCTCGGCCCGTAGTCCCGGGATCCGGGTGAGGTGGGAGAACTGGGCGAGCGCGGGGGCGTGCGCCTCCCAGTGCCCGAACTCCTCGTCGTAGTGCCGGTAGTAGTCGGCCAGCCCTTCGATCAGCGCGCCGAAGTACGGGCGCATCGACCGGGCGAGCGGATGGGCGGTGCGCTTGAGGCCCCGTACGACGTCGCCACCGGCCAGTTCCCGAGCGCGCTGCGCGTCCCAGTGGACGCCGCGACGCAGCCGGATACGCCAGGTGCGGCCGTCCGGACTGATCCCGCCGTTGTCGACGGTGGGCAGCTCCAGGGCGGCGTCGGGCACCGGTCGGGCGGCCGGGTCGGTGGTCACGGGGTAGGCGAACAGCTGCCGGGTGATGAGCCGGAGCACCTGCCCGGTCCCGATCGTCCCCGGTTCCGGCTCGTCGGGCAGCCCGCCGACGACCGGCCCCAGGAAACGGAGCGGACCGGTGCCGGTCGGCGGATCCTCGGCGCGCTGCTGTTCGCGTACGCCGATCATGCGGGCACCGCCCCGACGTCGGGGAGTGTCCCGGCGGCCGGCTTGTCGGAGCCGCGGAAGACGAGCTTGGACTTGTCGATATTGTTGGGGTCGCCTTCGCAGTCGATCACGACGATCTGGCCTGGGGTCAGTTCGTTGAACAGGATC